>NZ_JACHFK010000003.1:300000-421385 GCF_014201805.1 Deinococcus metalli
GACCGCCGTGGTCGGCCCCTCGGGCAGCGGCAAGAGCACCCTGCTGAACCTGCTCGCCGGCTTCGACACGCCCACCACCGGCACCGTCAGTGTCGGCGGCACGGTCCTGACGACCCTGACCGAGACGCAGCGCGCCGACTTCCGGCTCAAGCACTACGGCTTCGTGTTCCAGAATCACAACCTCGTGAGCATCCTGACCGCGCTGGAGAACGTGGAGTTTCCGCTCATGCTGGCCGGGATGCCGGTACGTGAACGCACCGACCGTGCCCGCGCGCTGCTCGCCCTGGTCGGTCTGGAGAAACGCGCCGGGCACCTGCCCTCCCAGCTCTCCGGCGGCGAGGCCCAGCGCGTCGCCATCGCCCGCGCCCTGGCCGGCAATCCCGAGCTGCTGCTGTGCGACGAACCCACCGGCAACCTGGACTCCAGAACCGGCGAACTGGTGCTCGGCCAGCTCCAGGACGCCGCGCGGCAGGGGAGAACGGTCGTGCTGATCACCCACGACCGCGAGATCGCCGCGCTGGCCGACCACCACCTGCAAGTCCGGGATGGCGTCGTGAGCGCGGTGGACTGAGCTGGAGGCTCAGGCCTGCGGTGTGGCGGGTGTGGACGGCTCGCCGCGAATACCGGCAATCGTCGCCTCGACGAGTTCGCGGAAGCCGCCGCGGTGCATGGCGGTCAGCAGTTCGATGGTCTTGGCGGCGCTGCCCTCGAACGCGAAGCCCGTGTTGTTCAGGTGGCAGCCGTTCAGGGCGGTGCCGCCGGTGCCGCTGTAGATCAGGAGGCAGTCGTCAAAGGTGCAGTTCCTGAACTGCTTGTCGTCGAGTTCGATGCGCTGCTTGGTGAAGGTCTGCTGTTCGATGACTTGCATGGTGGTCTCCTGTGGGCCGGTCTCGGCTCTGCACGGTACGGGGCGTGGGGACCGGACGTCAAAGGGGCTGAGGATCAGAGGGCGCTGGAGGTCCGGCGCAGCATCCTCTGACCCCAGGGCCCTCCGTACCCCCGCTCTGACTTACTTCCCGACGAACACGGCGGTGGTCAGGCCGGGCACGGTAACGGCGCTGCCCGCGTAGCGGCTGGTCTTCACGGCAGCGTCGGTGCTGGCGGCCAGCGCGGGGTGCAGCGTGAGGTTCAGCCCCTGCAGGGCCGGGTTCGTGACGGTCACGGGCGCGCCGCTGCCGTTGAAGACCACCACGATGTTCCGGTATGGATTGGTGGAGCTGACCGCGCCGCTGAGTTTCACGGCGATCACGCCGGGCTGCTGCTGGGGGCCGGTATTCAGGAAGGTCAGGGCCTGCTGCACCTGCGCGGCGGTGTCCAGGCGGAACAGGGTGCTGGAGTAGCGCACGCGCAGCATCTCGCGGTAGTGGTCGAAGGCGCGCACGATATTGGCGGGCGTGACGCGCATGGCCGGATCGCCCAGAATGGCCCGGTACAGCGGCCAGTTCCCGCTGTTCTTCTCGGCGGGCGGCAGGCCCCGGCCGAAGCCGTTGGTCTTCAGCGACCAGTCCAGGGTATTGAACCAGTCGCCGCTGTTGTAGCTGTCGGTGTCGAAGGACTTGGAGCGAAGGATGTCGTCGCCGGCGTAGCTGAAGGGCAGGCCCTGGCCGAGCAGCACCACGCTGTTGGCGAGGTTCTGCATGCGGGTGCGCTGCGCGCCCGTCGCCGTCTTCGGGGCCTTGAGGAGCACGGCGTCGAACAGCGTCTGGTTGTCGTGCGCGCTGACGTAGGTGATCGCCTCGCGCGGACTGGCCGCGTAGCCGGTGGGCTGGCCGCCGTAGTCGACCTGTGCGCCCGTCACGGTCTGGCCGCTGGCGTCGGTGAACTTGAAGTCGCGCAGGTTGCCGGTCAGCCCGATCCGCACCTGATCGGCCAGTTTCAGAGCCCTGGCCCGGTCGGTGTTCTGCGGCTGACCGTTCGGCACCGTGAACAGTCCCGTGGCAAAGCCCTGATCCTGGAGGCCGCCGAAGGGATTGCCGCCGCGCACGGCGTCGCGCACGCGGTCGTTGAAGGTGCCGATCCCCTGGCCGTACAGGTTGAGCTGGGTGGCGTTCACGCCGCGCTGGTTGCCCTGCACCTCCCCGAAATTCCAGCCCTCGCCGTAGAGGTAGATGGCCCTGCCGTCCACGCCGTCCTTCTGCACGGTCAGGGCGTCCAGCGCTCGGCGGACAGCCTGCATGTCCGCGACCATGTGGTGACCCATCAGGTCGAAGCGGAAGCCGTCGATCTTGTAGGCCCGGGCCATCAGCACCAGCGTGTCCACCATCAGCCGGCGCATCATGGTGTGCTCGGTGGCGGTGTTCGCGCAGCACGTGGAGTTCTCGACGCCGCCGTTCGCGTTCAGGCGGTGGTAGTAGCCGGGCACGACCCTGTCCAGCACGCTGCGCTCGGCCTGCCCGCTGGCGGCGGTGTGGTTGAACACCACGTCCTGCACCACCCGCAGTCCGGCGCCGTTCAGGGCCATCACCATCTGGCGGTACTCCTTGGTGCGCTGGGCCGCGTTCACGGCGTAGCTGCCCTCGGGCACCATGTAGTGGTACGGATCGTAGCCCCAGTTGTACGCGTCGGCGTCCTTCACGGCGTTTACGGCCTTCTGCTGCTCCTCGCTGTCCGGCGGGAACGCGCTCAGGTCCGGCGTGACCTTCCACTTCGACTTGTCCTCCTCGATGGTGGCGATGTCGAAGGTCGGCAGCAGGTGGATGGCCTTCAGGCCGGCGTCGGCCAGGGCCCTGAGGTGCGTCATGCCTGCGCTGCCGCTCTGCGTGAAGGCCAGATACGTGCCGCGCTGCGCGGCGGGCACGGTCGGGTCCGCCGCGCTGAAGTCGCGCAGGTGCAGCTCGTAGAAACTCAGGTCGCCCGCGCTGCGCAGGGCAGGTTTTTTCAGGGCGTCCCACCCGGCGGGTTTCTGGGCCGCGTCGTTCAGGTCCACGATCACGCTGCGGGCGCTGTTCACGCTCAGCGCCACGGCGTACGGATCGGTCACGACGTTCGTCTCGATCTTGCCGGTGCTGGGCGCGTAGACCTTCACCTCGTAGCGGTAGCCAAGGCCGCGCCAGCTCTGGTTGCCGGCGGCCGACCATACCCCCTTCGCGTCGCGGGTCATGGCGACGGTGCGTTCACCCTGGCCGTCCGCGTTCGAGAGCCGCAGCTTCACGTCCTGCGCGGTCGGCGCCCACAGGCGCAGGGTGGGCACAGCGCCCTGCCACGTCACGCCCAGCGGGCCGTCGTAGGCGGCCACGTCGTCCAGCGCCCACGCGGTCTGCACGCCGGTCGCGTCCAGCACCGTGCCGTCGGGCATCACGCTGCTCACGGCGAGCTGCCCGCGCAGCGCCCCGGCGATCTTCGCGCGGTCCTCGGCGCGCACCTGCAGCAGCCGGTAGCCCGCCAGGTACGGCACCTTCGCCTTCTGCGCGGTGCTGAGGCCACCCGGCACCTCCTCCAGCGTGATCGTGCTGCCGCCGCTCACGCCGTCCGCGCCGAGCTTCAGGCCCGCGTCCAGCGAGACGTGCAGCGTCAGGAAGGCGCCCGGCTGCGCCAGCTCCGGCTTCACGGCGAGCTGAGTGGCGCTCAGCATGATCGCCTGCTGCTTGCTCAGGTCGCCCACCACCCGCACGGTGGTGTCGGGGCGGGTGGTGTTCACGGCGGCGTTGCCGCTCACGATCCATGCCTGGGTGCCCATCTCTCGGGTCAGGAGCATGTCCGGCCCGGGATCTTTCTCGTCGCCCTTGTGGATCAGGAAGCCCAGTTTTGTCCAGTCGGTCTTCATAGGCACGTCCCAGTACACCCCGAAGCTGCTCTTGCCCGTCTGGTTCAGCGGTTTGTCCCACGTCACGGTGGCCGTGGTGTCCTCCCACGCGTGCAGGCCCCAGCCGCCGTACTGCCCGTCCGGGCGGTAGTAGTTGATGCGGACACTGCCGGCCGGCACGGGCGGGTCGCTCAGCGCGGCGGGCGCGCCGTACGCGAAGTCGGCCTTGCCGCTCGTGACCGTGACCTCGTGGCCCTTCGTGGGATCGGCGAACAGGTCGGGGCCTGGGTCCTTCTCGTCGCCCCTGTGAACGATGAAGCCCACCTTGGCCGCGCCGGGTTTGAGGGGCACGTCCCAGTACGCGCCGCCGGCGTCCACACCCGTCTGCGGCAGCGGCTTATCCCACGCGACGGTCGCGGTGGTGTCCTCCCACACGTGCAGGCCCCAGCCGGTGTACTGGCCGTCCGGGCGCACGTAGCGCACGCGCAGGACATTCGCCGGGATCGGCTGCGCGGTGGACGCGGGCGCGGGCGCGGTCGTGGGGGCAGGCGTCGCGGGGGCAGCCGGCGCGGCCTGGGCCGCGGGCGCCTTGGTCGCGTCCACGTTCAGCGGGGCGCCCTTCGCGTAGGCCACGTTCGCACTGCCGGACTTCAGAAACAGTTCCCGGCCCCTGCTGAGGTCGAGGAACAGGTCCGGGCCGGGGTCTTTGGTGTCGCCCTTGTGGATGATGAAGGCAACCTTCTGCGCGCCGGTCTTCAGCGGCACGTCGAAGTACGCGCCCCAGTCGTCCTTGCCGGTCTGCACAAGGGGTTTGTCCCACGTCAGGGTGGCCGTGGTGTCCTCCCACGCGTGCAGGCTCCAGCCGGTGTAGTTGCCGTCCGGTCGCTGGTAGTGGATGCGGGCCGTGTTCGGGGGCAGGGCGGACTGCGCCGCGGCCGAAGCCAGCAGCGCGAACGTCAGGAACGTCGCAGGTCGTCTCATGGTGGTACGCCGAGTGTACTGGCCCGCGCGTCGCGTGGTCTGTCTCAAGCCCTCTTGACGCCCGGCACACCCGTCCCCACCTCGCCCCCCGCAGCATGCGGACATGACCGGACACCGCAGCGACGAGACGCACGACCAGGCGCAGGAATACCACAGTGACGCCGAGAGCCTGCGGCACATCCCCAACGACTACGAGGACCGCGGCGTGGTGCAGGACAGCCCCGGCACCCACGACATCGGCGTGGAGCACGGCAACCCCAACCGCCAGAAGGCCGACGAGGACGACGACACCAACGGCCGCACGCTGGACGATGACCTGACGGCCAGGGGCTGAGCGTCGCTCCCGGCCCCTACACTGCGTCCATGACCGGTAAAGCCATCTCTCCGGACGACCGCGCCCGGCTCGATCAGGTGTTCATGCAGGTGGTGCTGGACGTGCAGGCCCAGCTCCAGCAGACCAAGCCCGTACAGGCCGGCACACTGGCTGCCATGTTCCACAAGGAGACCGTCAGCGACGGCCTGCAGGGCTGCGCCATGCTGATCGCCGGGTGGAACCAGGGGCGCGTGGACGACGCTGGCATGGCCCGCGCCACGAAGGCCCTGCGCGCCCTGGAACTGCCGGAGCTGGCCGGGCGCGTGGAGAAGCTGCGCGGCATCGACGAGGCCTGAGCGCGGAGATTACGCGTGGTCGCTGCGGCCGACCACGTGCTCGTCGAAGAAGGTCATCACGCGGCTCCACGCATCCTCGCTGGCGACCGCGTCGAAAGCTGGGCCGTGGTTGGCGAAGGAATGCCGCGCACCGGGGTAGATCTTGATGTCGTTCGGGATGCCGGCGGCCGTCAGTTCGGCCTGCATGCGTTCGCCCTGCTTCCTTGTGACGTCGCGCTCGGGGAACGAGCCGACCACCGGGCACGCGCGGCGCAGCGCCTCCGCGGGCCGCGGCGCGAAGCCGTAATAGGGCGCCACGGCCTTCACGTGGTCGTCCGTGCACGCCATGGCGACCGCGAGGCTGCCGCCCAGGCAGAAGCCCACCGCGCCCAGCCGCGCGGCGTCCACGCCGTCCAGATGGCCCAGCACGTCCAGTGCGCGGCGGGTGTCGTGCACGCCCTGGTGTTCCAGCGAGTTCAGGAACAGGCCGCCCATCAGGCGGACCATGCACGCGGCGGGGTGGCGGCCGCTGAACAGGTCGACCGCCAGCGCCACGTACCCCGCGCGGGCGAAGCGGGCGGTGATGGCGCGGATGTCGTCATTCAGCCCGAACGCTTCATGGATCACCAGCACGCCGGGCGCGGCGCCAGCATTCACGGCGGGCCGGTACACCTCGGCGTTCAGCGTGCGGCCGCCGGACTCGAAGGTCAGGGTCTGCTCCGGAACGGGTGTGGTCATGCCCCACGGTACGCCCGGCGTGGTGTAGTGGCGGTGTGACGCCCGCCAACGCGACCCTCACGGCCATTCCCGGTTTTCACGTCGGCCACTGGACGGACCCCGTCGGCCTGACCGGCTGCACGGTGATCCTGTGCCCGCCGGGGGGCGCGGTGGCGTCCGGGTCGTTCCTGGGGCCCAGCCCCGGCACGCGCGAGGGCGTGCTGCTGGCCCCCGAGAAGAAGGTCGAGCGCGTGCACGCCCTGCTGCTTACGGGCGGCAGCGCCTTCGGGCTGGCGGCGGCGGCCGGGGTGGTGCGCGTGCTGGAGGAGCGCGGCATCGGGCACGAGACGCCGTGGGCGCGCGTGCCCATCGTGCCGGCCGCCGTGATCTACGACCTCGGGGTGGGCGACCCCCGTGCCCGGCCCGGCGAGCGTGAGGGAGAGCTGGCGGCGCGGGCCGCGTCCGCGGGTGCCGTGCCGCGTGGCCGGGTGGGGGCGGGCACCGGCGCGACCGCCGGGAAGTACGCGGGCGTGGGCGCGGTGCCCGGCGGACTGGGCAGCGTGCTGGTGGAACGGCACGGCGTGCGGGTGGGCGCGCTGGCGGTCGTGAATCCGATCGGAGACGTGCTGGACGAATGCGGCGGCGTGCTGGCCGGGCCGGGGGTGGGGCCGGGCGCCGTGGCCTTCACGCCGGGCGAGGTGGAGAGCACCACGCTGGTGGCGGTGGTGACCGAGCACGCGCTGGGCAAGGCCGACTGCCGCCGCCTTGCAGACGCCGCCCAGACGGCCCTGGCACGCGTGATCCACCCCAGCCACACCTTCTGGGACGGCGACAGCGCCTTCGTCCTGAGTTCGGGCGCGCGGCCGCCCGCCGATCCGATGCTGCTGGGCGCGCTGGTGCAGGAGGCGGTGTGCGCGGCGGTGCGGGATGCGGTGCGGAGCGCGGCGTCTGGTGTGTAAGATGCTCATATGAGTACATTGGGCTATGTTTGTGACCTGCGGGCTGCTGTCGGTGCCCGGCCCGTCAACCTCATCGGCGTGGGCGCGGTGATCACGAATCCACGCGGTCACGTGCTGCTGGGCCGCCGCGCCGTGCAGGGGAGCGTATGACCGCCGCGGGATACGTGCGGCACCTGCGCGACCGGATCGGCCACGCGCCGGTGAACTGGGCGGGCGTGTGCGCCCTGCTGGTGACCGCGGACGGCGAGGTGCTGCTCCAGCAGCGCAGCGATACCGGCACGTGGGGCACGCCCGGCGGTATCGCGGAACTCGGCGAGGCGCTGGAGGACACCCTGCGCCGCGAACTGCTGGAGGAGACCGGCGTGAGTCCCCGCGAGCCGCTGCTGTTCACGGTGATCAGCGGCCCGGACACCTTCGTGCGGCTCCCCAACGGCGACGAGTTCTACCAGATCACGACCGTGTACGTGATCCGGCAGTGGGACAGCGACCTGCGCCCCGACGGTCACGAGGGCCGCGCGCTGCAGTTTTTCCCGCTGGACGCCCTGCCCGGCGACCTCGGGCCGGTCGACCGGCGGGCGCTGGACCTGCTGCGCGTGTGCTTCAGCGTGTACTGAGCCCGGGCGGCCGCGTGAAGGTCAGCCGCATGCCCGACAGCGCGAAGCCCGCGCGCAGGACATTGCGCTCGCTGCCGGTGCCGGGCGTGGTGAACACGGTGGCGAGCGTGGCTCCCGCCTGCCGGGCCGCGTGCAGCCGGGCGGCGATCAGCGCGGCCTGCACGCCGCGCCGCCGGGCGCCCTCCACGGTGGACATGCCGTACAGCGCGCCCACGTCGCCCGTGACGCCCAGCGCCCCGCTGCCGGCCGGCACTCCATCTACCTGGGCCACGAAGCGGCGTGTGCCGGGCGCGTGGCCCACGATCCGCATGATCTCCTCGCTGCCCGGCCCGAAGCCCTGCGCGGACAGGGCGGCCCAGGTGTCCGCATCCGGCTCCTCGTGCACGGGCAGCGGAACGTCCGGCAGCGTGTCCAGGGCGTGGGTGTACAGGTGCAGCACATAGTCCAGGGCGTACCCGCGCTCGCGCAGCAGTGGCAGGAGCGCAGGCGCGGCGGGGGAGAGCACGTGCAGGGTGGCGGGCGCGGCGTGCTGCGCGCTGAAGGTCTCGAAGGCGTCCAGTTCGGCGGCCGTGGGGGCGCGGGTGCCGTCGTGCCACGCCGTGTTGAGCGGCAGGCCCGGCGCCACGAACGCCGCGACCAGCGGCCCGAACCGCTCGGCCGTGCCGAAGTCCGCGTGTGCCGCCGCTTCCGCGTGAGAGATGCGCTGCCAGGAGTCCATGGCCGCAGGGTACTGCGTGAAGACCGTCTCAGCCGGACTACACATGGGCTTGAGCCGGGCTTCGGCTGACCTTGAGTGTGTGGCCCTTCGTGCCGTGTGGCGCGGCCAGCGCCCGCACGCTGGGGCATGCTCGCCTTTCACCCGCAGATGTTCGTGCGGATCGTCCAGCTGGACGGCCCGCGCGCCCCGGTGCCTCTGCCCCTGCTCAGCGGCTTTACCGAGAACCGCGCGTACCGCGTGGTGGGCGTGTACAACCCCTCCGAGTCGTCCGACGCGTATTTCATCCTGCCGAACGACCGCGAGGAGCTGTGGTTCATCTGTCAGCGTCACCTGCGCTTTGCTGGCCTGCACGACACGGCGGCCCACCACCTCGCGTGGCCCCTGAGCGCGGACGCTTCCCATCAGAGCGGCGGGGCCGCGGTGCCCTCCGGCGACGCGCTTCACGCGACGGCCTCGGACTGAGGGAGGCCAAAAGGTCAGGTCGTGAGACCTTTTGACCTTAGACAGCCTTCCCCGGGGAAGCTAGCCTGTCGGCATGAGTGATCCCGTCCCAGCGTCCCGCGCGTTCGTGTCCCTGATCGGGGCAGGCCCCGGCGATCCCGGCCTGCTCACCCTGCACGGAGCACGCGCGCTGCGGGAGGCGGATGTGGTGCTGTTCGACTACCTTGCCAACCCCGACCTGCTGCGCTTCGCACCGGACGCCGAGACGATCTACGTGGGCAAGAAGGGCTTTTCCGAGTACATCAGCCAGGAGCAGATCAACGCGCTGATCGTCGTCAAGGCGCAGGAAGGCGGGGGGCGGCGCGTGGCGCGCCTGAAGGGTGGGGACGTCTACGTGTTCGGGCGCGGCGGCGAGGAAGCAGAGGCCTGCGCGCACGCCGGGATTCCCTTCGAGGTCGTGCCGGGCGTGAGCAGCGCCATCGCCGCGCCCGCGTACGCCGGCATTCCCGTGACGCACCGTGAGATCGCCCGCAGCTTCGCCGTCCTGACCGGCAACACGCGGGAGGGCGGCGCGCACTATGAGCGGCTGTCCGGCGTGGACACCCTGGTGCTGCTGATGGGCGTGCGCAACCTGGAGCAGATCGCCGCGGAGCTGATCGCCGCAGGGCGGCACCCGGACACGCCCGCCGCGACCATCCAGTGGGGCAGCACGCCGCAGCAGCGCACCGTGACCGGCACCCTGACCACCATCGCGCAGGTGGTGCGGGACGCGGGGCTGGAGGCGCCCGCCGTGACCGTGGTGGGCGAGGTGGTGCGCCTGCGCGAGCAGCTGCGCTGGTTCGACCTCGCGGCGCACTTCGGCGGTCCGCTGGCCGGCAAGACGGTGGCCGTGACCCGCACCCGCGAGGGCGCGAGCGCGCTGGGCGACGTGCTGCGGGCACGCGGCGCGAGCGTGCTGGAGGTGCCGCTGATCCGCTTTGCGCCCACGGCCGACACCGGGCCGGTCGCGGACGCGCTGCACGACTTCGAGGGCTGGCTGCTGCTGACCAGCAATCAGGCGGTCACGGCGCTGTTCGCCTTCCTGGAGGACGCCGGCCTGGATGCCCGCGCCCTGGCCCGCGCGAAACTCGCGGCAGTCGGGCCGAGCACCGCGCGCAGCCTCGCGGAACGCGGCCTGCGGGCGGATTTTGTGCCGGACACGCCCGGCGCGCGGCACCTGGGTGCCCAGCTCCCCGCACGCCCCGGCGAGGCCACCCTGCACCTCACCTCGCAGCTCGCGGAAGATGATCTGGAACGCGCCCTCGCCGCCCGCGGCATCGGGTACGCCCGCGCCGAGCTGTACCGCACGGAACCCGCCGTGCCGACCGAGAACGTCCTCCAGCGGCTGAAAGAGGCGGCGGTCGTGACGCTCGCGTCGGGCAGCGCGGCGCGGCACCTCGCGGCGCTCGCCACCGCCGACTTCGATCCGCGGGCGCTGCCGGTCACGGCGATGGGCCCGCAGACGGCGGACGCGGCCCGCGCGGCGGGCTTCACCCGGATCACCGTGGCGGACACCGCCAGCCTGGAGGCCCTGGCCGACGCGGCTGAGCGGGCGGTGCGGCCGGACTAGCTGGCCGGGCGCGCCGTCCGACCGTTCGGTCGGGGACGTCAGCCCCTCATCCAGGGTCTAAGATGCGCGGGTGAGTCTGGCGGCCTTCCTCGAACTGCGCGGTGCGCGCGCCGTGGTCGTCGGTGGGGGCCGCGTGGCCGCCCGCCGCGCCCGCACGCTGCTGGACGCGGGTCTGGTCGTACATGTGATCGCCCCCAGCGTGTCCCAGGGCCTGCGCGACCTGCCCGTAACGGTCGAGCAGCGCTCCTACCACGCCGGTGACCTCGCGGGCGCGGCGCTCGTGGTGGCCGCCACCGACGTGGACGCGGTGAACGACGCGGTGGCCGCCGAGGCCCGTGCGGCCGGAGTGCCCGTGAACCACGCCGGGCACGCCGAGCGCGGCACCCTGCGCTTCCCGGCGGTCATGGAACGTGACGGCGTGCAGATCGCGGTCACGACGGGCCGGGAGCTGCCCATGCTCGCCCAGGCGCTCGCGGAGGCGACGGGGCCGCTGCTGCCGGACGCCGCGCACCTCGACGCGTGGTCGCGGCGGCGTGAGGCCGCCCTGAATGCTGCCCCCGACGACCGCACTGCGGCACTGGCTGGCCTGCGCGACGACATCCGCGCCCACCTGGGCCTGACCGGAGCGTCCGCATGACCCTGCGCTGCCCGACGGCCGAGGCCCTGATCCTCGCGTCCGGTCACCTCGCGCCGCTGCCTCTGGACTTCGCGGTGGTCGGCCTGAATCACCAGACTGCGCCCGTCGAGGTGCGCGAGCGTGCCGCCGTGCGCGCCGGCGAGGAGGGCGCGCTGCTGGACCACCTGTCCCGCCACGCCAGCGAGGTCATGCTGCTGAGCACCTGCAACCGCACCGAGGTGTACCTCGCGGGCCTGAGCGGCGATCCGATCGCCGCCTTCGAGGGCGCGTGGGGCCACGCGCTGGACGGCCACCTGTACGTGTACCACGGCGAGGACGCCGCCCAGCACCTCTACCGCGTCGCGGCCGGCCTGGACAGCCAGGTGATCGGTGAGACGCAGATCCAGGGGCAGGTCAAACGCGCGTGGCAGGACGCCCGGGAACGCGGCCTGAGTACCGGCCTGATGAACAAGATCGCGCAGGGCGCCCTGGCCGCCGGCAAACGCGTCCGCGCCGAGACGGGCATGGCCGACCATGTGGTCAGCGTGTCCAGCGTGGCGGTGGACCTCGCGCGCACGGCGCTGGGCGGCCTGGAGGACAAGGCCGTGCTGGTGCTGGGCGCGGGCGAGACGGCCGAACTCACGCTCACGCACCTGCGCGCCGCCGGGGTGCGGGACGTGACCGTGGTGAACCGCACCGCCGAGCGTGCCCGGCAGCTTGCCGAGCGCTTCGGGGGCCGCACCTGCGCCGCCGATCTGCTGCACGAGGCGCTGCCGCACGCAGACGTGGTGATCGCCTCCAGCGCCGCGCCGCACTACGTGCTGACGGCGGCGGGCGTCGAACACGCGCTGCAGGCCCGCCCCGAGCGGCCGATGGTCCTGATCGACATCAGCGTGCCGCGCATTCTCGACCCGGCCATCGCGGACGTGGCGGGCGCGCACCTGCGCAACATGGACGACCTGAGCGCCGTCGTGCGCCGCAGCCTCGACTCGCGCCGCGCCGCGCTGCCGCAGGCCGAGATGATCATCCGCGAGCAGACGGCCGACCTGGGCCGCTGGCACCTCACGCGCGGCGCCCAGCTGGCCCGGCGCGACCTGGCACACGCCTGCGACTGACCGGGCGCCGCCCACGCACACAAAGGCCGTCCGCGACATCCCGTACCCTGGGCGCATGTGGACTCGACTGCCCTCCTCCAGCCTGCGTCTGACCGGAGCGGACCGCGTGGACTTCGTGCAGGGCCAGATGACCGGCGACCTGCGCGGAGCGCCCATTCCCGGCATGGTGGCCGGGGCCTTCCTGAACGTGCGCGGTCAGATCGAGCACTTCGCGCGCGCGTACCGCCGCGACCTCGACGTGTACCTGCACCTCGACGCCGGGCAGGCCCCCACGCTGGCTGCCCGCCTGAAGCGCTACGTGATCTTCGACCAGGTCGAGATCCAGGACAGCACCGAGCTGCTCGCCAGCGTGCACGTGCACGACCCGGAGCAACTGGCCGGCTGGAACCCGGACGGTCCGGACGCGCAGCAGTTCGAGCTGGTGGGCATCACCACGCTGGCGGCCCGCGTGAACCGCACCGGCACGCCCGGCGTGGACCTGCACTACCTGCGCCGGCACGAGGACGCCCTGCTGGCCGCGCTGCCCGGCGGGGAGGGCACCCTGGCCGCCCTGAACGCCGCCCGCATCCGCGCCGGAATTCCCGATGTGGTGCGCGACGGCTTTACCGGCACCCTGCTCCAGGAGATCGGGCTGGACGTGGGCGGCCCCCTGCCGGCCATCAGCTACCGCAAGGGCTGTTACGTGGGTCAGGAGATCATGGCCCGCCTGGAGGCGCGCGGCAACGCCCGCTACCACCTCGTGCGGCTGGCCGGGGAGGGTCTGCCGGAGCGCGCAGAGGTCACGCAGGCGGGCCGCGTGGTCGGGCAGGCCGGCGAGCACGCGGCGGGCCTGAGCCTCGCGCGGCTGCGCAGGGAACTCACGGACGGCGCGGCCGTCGAGGTGGGCGGCGTGCCCGCCACCGTGACGCTGCTGACCGCCGCGCATGCTTGAAAGCCTGACCCGCGACCTGCGGAGCGGCACCCGGGCGGGCCTGCTGGGCGCCGCGCGGCGAGCGTATGGGCTGGCGCTGGCGGCGCTGGCCGTGCCCGGCACGGTGCTGGGCGCCCTGCTGCTGGTCGACCATGCCGGCACGACGCCCCTGGGTGCCGCGCTGGCGCTGTATGTCCTGGCGGTGGCGCTGGCCGGATGGGCGCTGCGACGGTCCCTGCACCTGGCCGCCCAGACCGACCTGCCGGCGCGGCAGACAGCTCTCACGGCGGCGATCCAGGCGGCCACCGCGCCCGGCGTGGTGTTCCTGCTGGGCTGCACGCTGGTGCGCCAGCCGCTGCTGCTCGCGGTTTTCTGGCTCACGGCCGCGCTGCTGCACGCGCGGATCTGGACGTGGCTGCCGGCGTGGGTGCGCGACCCGGAACCACCCGCGACAGACGAACGCCTGCCGTCGAGCTGACCGGCAGGCGTTTCAGGACGTCGGCTCAGCGCGTCTTGGGGTCGAGCGCGTCGCGCAGGCCGTCACCGAACAGGTTGAAGGCCAGGCTGAACACGATGATCACGGCCGCCGGGTACACCAGCACGTACCAGTACTCCGGCTTGAGCCACGCGCGGGCGAAGTTGATCAGCTGGCCCCACTCGCTGTAGCCGGGCTCGAAGCCCAGTCCCAAGAACGACAGCGCCGCGATCGCAAGCGGCGTCGTCGCCAGGTCCATCACGCCGATGGTGAACACGGTCGTGATCGAGTTCGGGATGATGTGCCGGGCGATCAGGCGCCAGTCCCGGGCGCCCAGGCCACGGGCGGCGTCCACGTACTCCAGCTCACGTGTGCGCAGCACGTCCCCGCGCACCACGCGGGCGTACCCGGCCCAGCCGGCCACACAGAACGCAATGATGATCGGGATGGTGGGATCGCCGCCTGGATTCTTGGCGCGCAGGATGGTCAGGATCACGACCGTCAGGATGATGCCCGGCAGCGCGAAGATGATGTCGATGAAGCGCTGGATCAGGTTGTCCACCCAGCCGCCGTAATAGCCGCTGATGGCGCCCATCACCACACCGATCGCCAGCGTGATGATCTCGATGATGAACGCGAGTTTCAGCGCCGTGCGGGTGCCCCACACCAGCCCGTAGTAGATCGAGTACCCGTTCACGGTGCCCATGGGCTGCTCGCTGCTGGGGCTGGACGGTTCCTGCGCGAAGCTGACCCGCTGCATCTTGTAACAGCTCTGCGGGGGCGCCAGGATCGCGCGCCAGAAGCCTCCGCCCAGCGGGTTATACACCTCGTTGGCGGTGGTGAGGTTCAGGTCGCGCAGGCAGTTGTCCGCCGGTTTGGCGAGCAGCGGCGCAAAGATGGCGACCAGGGCGAAGAACACCGAGATCAGCAGGCCGGTGATCGCCAGCGGGTTGCGCCGCAGCTTGCGCATGGCCGGACTCGTCCAGAACAGCTGCCAGCGCGTGCGCTGGTCCACAGGGATCGGAGCGTTCGCGGTGGTCATGCGGCCTCCTGGGCTCGGAAGAGGACAGCCGGGGACATCAGTCGAACCTCACGCGCGGGTCGATCACGCCGTACAGGATGTCCACCAGCGTCTGCAACACGACCACGATCAGCGCCGTGAGGAGGGCAAAGCCCAGCACCGCCGCGAGGTCGATCTGCGACGCGGCCTGCACCACCCACTGGCCCACCCCCGGGTACGCGAAGATCGTCTCGGTGATCAGCGAGCCGCCCAGCAGGCCGATGATCAGGAAGCCGCCCAGCGTGACCATCGGCAGCAGGGCGTTGCGCCGGGCGTGCTTGTTGTTCACGATGCGCGGAGCAAGGCCCTTGGCCCGCGCGGTCCGCACGAAGTCGCTGGTCAGCGTTTCCAGCATGGAGTTGCGCATCACGCGCACCATCTGCGGCGACAGCACGATGATCAGCGTCAGCGCCGGCAGGATCATGTGCTGGAGTACGTCCCACGCGATGTCCCAGCGGCCGTTCAGGGCGGCGTCGACCGTGAGCATGCCGGTGTAGCGGTGCAGGTCACCGACCGCGAACTGGTTCAGGACGCTCAGCTGTCCCGCGCCGGGCAGCCAGCCCAGGTAGGCGTAGAACACCGCCAGCATCAGGATCCCCAGCACGAAGGTGGGCAAACTGAAGCCGATGGTCGTGAACACGCGCACGATCTGGTCGATCAGCTTGTCCTTGTGCAGGGCGGCCAGGGTGCCCAGCCACACCGCGAACAGCAGGATCGGGATGGTGGTCAGCAGCGTCAGCTCGATGGTGGCGGGAAGCCGCTCCTGGATCGTTGCCACGACGTCCTTGCCGCTGGCCTTCGAGAAGCCCAGGTCGCCGTGGATCGTGCTGGTGAACCACCGACCGTACTGCACGGCAAACGGCTGGTCCAGGCCGCGGGCCTTGATGATCTCCTGCACGTGCGCGGCCTGCTGCTCGTTGCGGATATACGGCGCGGCGCGCTGCTCGGGCGACAGCAGCTGGGTCAGCCCGACGATGAGGAGAGACAGGACGAGCATCACCACGGGAATCTGGATGAGCCGTCTGACGATGAAATTCAACATAGGTGCCTCGGCAATGCGCTGTTCAGGGACGGACTTAAGCGGGGGGGCAGCCCGACGTGGGCCGCCCCGCCCGCTTCAGACGGGTCTGCCTGAGTTTACTTCTTGCTGAGTTCCTTCCAGAAGGTGCCCGTGTACGAGAAGCCCAGCATGGGGTTGTAGGTCTGTGCGGTCGAGCCGACCAGGTTGTCGCGCTGGAAGCCGTAGTTCACGGCGGCCGGCACCAGCAGGTACGGGGCCTGCTCGTAGGCGCGGTTGGCGACCAGCGAGTACAGGCGGTTGCGCTCGGCCTGGTTGACGGTGGTGCGGGCCTGATCCAGCCACTTGTCGACCTGGGCGTCCTTCCAGTTGCTGCGCGGGAAGTAGTAGCCGTTGGACGAGTAGAAGGTGTACAGGAAGTTGTCGGCGTCGGCGTAGTCCGGAGCCCAGCCGATGATGATCATGGCTTCCTTGCCGGCGTTGGAGTCCTTGAGCATTTCGCTCCACTGCTTGGCCTGGATCACCAGCTTGAACTTGGGGTTGATGGTCGCAAGGTTCTTCTGGAGGATTTCCATGGCCGTCTGGGCGCCCACGCTGCCGGCGCGGTAGTTGGCCGTGATGGTGAAGCCGTTCTTCCAGACGTTGCCGCCCCACGCGCGCTTGAAGTACGCCGTGGCCTGCTTGGCGTCAAAGGAGTACTTCTTGACCTTGGCGTCGTAGCCGGGGAAGGAGTCCGGGAGCAGCATGGTGCGCTGCATGCCCTTGCCCTTCTGCACGTCGGTGATGTACTGCTGGTAGTTGAAGGTGTACGCGAAGGCGCGGCGGACGTTCACGTCGCTGAAGAAGTTCGCGGGGATGCCGGCGCCGTCCAGCTTGCCGCTGCCCTGCGTGCCGTTGATCTTCTCGTTCATGAAGAAGCCGGTGGAGACCACGTTGGGCAGGTTGTCGATCCACACCACGCCGGACTTGCCCTTGACCTGTTCCTCGTCAACGGCGCGGCCGCCACCCTCGATCAGGTCGGCGTCGCCGCGCAGGAAGGCCTGCTGGCGGGCGGCCAGTTCCGGCACCTTCTGGATGATCACGTTCTTGATGGCCGGCTTCTTGCCCCAGTACCCGTCGAAGGCGGTGGCAAGCAGCGCATTGGCGTCACGGCGCACCAGCTTGTACGCGCCGGTGCCGCTGGGCTGCTTGTTCAGGGCCGAGTTGTCCAGGCCCTCCTTGCCGGCCCAGTCCATGAAGGTCTTTTCGGTGCCGTCCCACTCGCCGATCTTGATGGCCCACTGCTTGTCGACGATGCCCATCCACGACGCGGCCAGCTTGGCCAGGAAGGCCGGGTCAACCTTGACCAGGTTGAACACCAGCTGGCCGTTGTTGTTGCACTCGACCGCCTTGTCGATCTTCGCCCACGTGACGTTCTTGTCGTCCTTGGCGTTGCTCTGTGAGCCCACCAGCGGCTCGGCCAAGAACCAGTTGCCGCTGTCGCTGGTGTTGGTCACCAGGTCGCGCTCGTAGGTGTACTCGGCGTCCGCGCAGGTGAAGGCGTTGCCCGAGTGGAACTTGACGTTCTTGCGCAGGTCGAAGGTGTAGGTCTTGCCGCCATTGCTGATCGTCCACTTGGTGGCCAGCATGGGCTCGAGGTCGCGCACGCTGCTGCCCTTGTAGGTGACCAGGGTCTCGTAGATGTTCTCGATGACCTGGCCGCTGGCCGTGTCGTAAGCAATGGCCGGCTCCAGCGTGGGGATATCGGCCGACTCCTGGATGACCAGGGTGTCGGCGGGAGCGGCAGCCAGCGCGGTCGAGACGATGAGCATGGAGCTGAGCATTACCAGTTTCTTCATATGCCTCCTGAACTGCTGACGGTGAGGACGAATTCGGGCGAGTTGCGCGGACTGTCTGTCACCTGTCTAGTGTGTGGACGCCGGGCATCATAGCGTAGGCGAAACGGCCTAGGTGTGAACTCTATTGGAATGCGTCCAGCGGGGCCGATTCGCGGAGTGTCATGCACACGATGAGGGTGATGAGCACCCGGCGTATGAGACGGCATGTATGGGCCATGAGCGTGACATACTGCGCCGCGTGAAGAAGCGCATCCTGCTGCTGGCCGGCGGTCAGTCCGGTGAACATGAGGTCAGCCTGATGAGCGCCCGCAGCGTCCTCGCGGCCCTGCCGCCTGACCAGTTCGACGTGACCCCGGTGGTGATCAGCAAGGAGGGCCGCTGGCTGCCGCCCACCCAGACCCAGCACGCCCTCGAGCAGGGTGTGGCCCCCAGTGGCGGCGACCTGGTGCTGCACCGCGCCGCCAGCGCCGAGGGCTACGACGCGGTCTTTCCGATCCTACACGGCCCCATGGGCGAGGACGGCACCGTGCAGGGCCTGCTGACCCTGGCCGGCATTCCCTTCGTGGGCAGCGGCGTGCTGGGTTCGGCCGTGAGCATGGACAAGGTGATGACCAAGCAGGTGCTCGCGTCGGCCGGCATCGCGCAGGTGGCGTGGCGGCTCGCGGTGCGCCGCGAGTGGACAGACCGGCCGGAGGCGGTTCGCGCCAGCGCCGACGCCCTGGGGTACCCGCTGTTCGTGAAGCCCGCCAACCTGGGGTCCAGCGTTGGCATCAGCAAGGTGCACGGTCCGGACGAACTGGACACCGCGCTCACGCTGGCGTTCTCGCTCGACCGCCGCGTGATCCTGGAGGCCATGACCACCCACCGGCCCCGCGAAGTCGAGGTGGGCATCCTCGGGAACGACGCGCCCATTGCCAGCCCGGTCGGCGAGCTGCGTTTCGGGGCCGAGTTCTACGACTACGAGACGAAGTACACCGAGGGCCGCGCCACCATGCATATTCCCGCGCCGCTGCCCGAGGGGGTCGCCGCGCGCGTGCGGGAACTGGCCCTGCGCGCCTTCCGCGCCCTGGACTGCGCGGGCCTGGCGCGGGTGGACTTCTTCTATGTCGAGGAGACCGGCGAGGTGCTGCTGAACGAGGTGAACACCATGCCGGGCTTCACCACGACCAGCATGTACCCCAAGCTGTTCGAGGCCGCCGGCCTGAGCTACAGCGCCCTGGTGGCGCGCCTGGTGGAACTCGCCCTCGAACGCCGCTGACGGGCCGCCGGCCGCGGTCACTCCCGTGAATGGATCACATCTGCGTCCCGTACCCTGGGGCATGGAGAGCGTGGCCGAGATCCTGGGTGTCCTGGCCGGGGCGCTGCTGGCGACCGTGACCGTGACGGCGGGGGCCGCGCTGCCCCCCCGCACCGCCCAGCCCGGCGCGCTGCTGGGGTTCCTCGCGCTGGCGGTGCTGGTCGCGGCGGTGCTCGTGACGGGTGACGCCATGGCGCGCAGTTTCGGCGTGGTGTACGTGCTGCTGGGCGCCGTCGCGGCCCTGGCGCTGGGCGCGCCGCGCTGGCTTGCGTGGCCCGGCCTGGAACGCCCGTGGGTGCCGCCCGGCCTGGGCGTTGCCCTCCTGCTCGCACTGATCGGCGTGGGCCTCGGCGTCGACGCCGTGCTGTCGCGGATGCTGGCACCGGCCCTCAAGGCGCCGGCCTCGAGCGGTGTGGTGAACGGACTGCTGATCGGCGCGCTGGGCGCGGTGCTGTTCACGGGCGGCGCGGCGCTGCGCCGTCGCCGCTGAGCCGGCCTCCGTCCGGAAACCGTAAAGGGAGGGTCAGGCCGGGGCGGGCGGCGCGGACCTACAATGGCCGCAGCGCCGCGCCCAGCGCCGGGGGTTCCGGAACGGTCCCGTCGGCAAGCGCGGCCACCAAGGAGCGCACTCACTATGGACTGGAAAAACCTACCCGGGAGTGGAGGCGGCGTCGAGGATCGCCGCGGAGCGGGCGGCCTGCCCGGCGGCGGCATCGCCGTGGGCGGGATCGGCGGCCTGATCATCGCGCTGATCGCGCTGTTCTTCGGCATCGACCCCAGCGTGATCCTGGGCGGCGGCAACGGCGGCACGACCCAGACCCAGAGTCAACCCCAGACGCGCTCTCAGACACAGCCGCAGGGCCAGTCCGGCAGCAGCCAGGCGACCGACGAGGCCTATCAGTTCGTGGACCGGGTGCTGGGCAGCACGGATCAGGTGTGGGAAAGCATCTTCAAGCAGGCGGGCCGCACGTACACCGACCCCCGGCTGGTGCTGTACACCCGCGGCACCCAGAGCGGTTGCGGCACGGCCAACAGCGCCGTGGGGCCCTTCTACTGCCCGCTGGACAACAAGGTGTACCTCGACACCAGCTTCTTCTCCATGATGCAGAGCCAGCTCGGCGGCGGCGGGGACTTCGCGTACTCGTACGTGATCGCGCACGAGGTCGGGCACCACGTGCAGAACGAACTCGGCATCGCCGATTCGGTCGAGCGCAAGCAGCGCGCCGCGCGGACCGAGGCGGAGGCGAACTCGTACTCGGTGCGCATGGAACTCCAGGCCGACTGCTTCGCCGGCGTGTGGGGCAACAAGGTGCAGCAGCAGGCGAACATCACGCAGGCCGACGTGCAGGAAGCGGTCAAGACCGCCCAGGCGATCGGGGACGACAACCTCCAGCGCCAGGCGCGCGGATCGGTGGTGCCGGACTCGTTCACGCACGGCAGCAGCCAGCAGCGCGTGAACTGGTTCATGACCGGCTTCAAGAGCGGCGATCCCAACCAGTGCGACACCTTCAGCAAGGCGTACAACCAGCTCTGAGGGCGGCGTAAGCAGGGGCGCGGGCGGCAGAGGCCGGCGCGCCCCTGCTCTCATGAGGGCCGAACGTGAACCGCGTTCCAGCAGGACACGGCGGAATCTGCTTCGCTGGACGCCATGACGGACGAGTGGGCCATCTCCGGAGTTCCCGTGCAGCTGCGGCGCAGTCCGCGCCGGCGCACGGTGGCCCTCCAGGTGCGGCCCGGCGAGATCACCCTGTACGCTCCGGTCCGCGTCCCCCTGACCCGCCTGCGCGAGATCGTGGACGCCCGCCGCACGTGGATCGAGCACCACCTCGAGCAGTACGCCGCCCGCCCGGCGCCCGGGTGGTCGTTCACGGACGGGGCCACGCTGCCGTTCCTGGGCGAGCCCCTGCGGCTGACCACCACGCAAGGGCTGCATGCCACGCGGCGCAAGGGCGACGCGCTGCTGGTGCCGCCCGGCTCGCCGGACGAGACCGAGGCGCGGGTGGAGCGCTGGACACGCGCCGCGTGTCTGCCCCACTACCGCACGCTGGTGGAGGACGCCGTCGCGCGCCTGGGCGCCCGCCACCGGCTGGGCCGCGTGGAACTCAGCCGCGCGCAGTACCGCTGGGGCAGTTGCAGCGCGCGGGGCGACATCCGCCTGCACTGGAAACTCAGCCGCGCGCCCCGGCCGGTGCTGGAGTACGTGGCGGTGCACGAGGCCGCGCACCTGCTGGAGTTCAACCACTCGCGTGCGTACTGGTCGCTGGTGGAGGGCGTCCTGCCGGACTACCGGGCGCACCGCGCGTGGCTGAAGGAGCACGGCCACACCCTCTGACCCCGGCCGGAGCCCTTCACGCCAGCACGAAGTCGAGCGTCGCCACGCGCAGCGGTCCCTCGCCGGTGTGGTGGACGCCCAGCGGGCCGGGCGCCAGGGACAGGGCGCGCGTGAAGTCCGGGCCGTCCACCAGCACGGTGTGGTACTCGCCGTTCTCGCCGCACGCGTCGGCGCCCAGGGCCTCGATCTCGCGCACCAGGGCGGCGTCCAGTTCCCGCCCGAGGAGCCCCACAGGCAGCGCGTCCTCGCGCACCGCGACGATCCGCGCGCGGAAGCCCAGGCCCAGCAGTTCGTCCACCAGCGTCCGGCGCGGCTCCAGCCACAGCGGCAGCTCCGGCGCCAGACCGGCCGCCGCGCAGACCTTCTCCTCCCACTCGCGGTGGGGCTGGAGGTCGATGTCCCCGAACACCGCGCCGGTCGCGCCGGCCCCCGCCGCCCGCGCCAGCAGCGCCGTGAACTCGGCCTCGTATGCCGCCCAGCTCGCGGTCGCCGTCCACAGCGGCACGCCCAGTGCGTCCGCCTGCGCCCGCAGCACCTCGGGGCGCAGGCCGTGCGAGCGGGTGCGCGCGCCCGTCTCGTCCAGCACGTTCAGGATCGCCACAGGCCGACCGCCCGCGCGCCGGACGCGGTGGAACGCGAGCGCGCTGTCCTTCCCGCCGCTCCACGACGTCACGAAGGGCGTGCCCGGGGCGCTCACTTCAGGCCCGGAATGCGCAGGCCGCCCCGGCCGTCCCAGCCCTTGAAGGCGTAGAAGCGCCCCGGCTCGCCGGTCAGCAGGTAATCGCTCAGCGGCTCGCGCATGGGCGGCGATTCCAGTTTCTCCAGCGCCTCCTCGGTCGTGCAGAAGCGCGCCTCCACGATGAAGCCGTCGGGATCGGCGGGGTTCAGCAGGCCGTCCCATGTCGCCTCGAAGGCCACCGCGATGGCCCGCTCGCCGCGGCGCTCGTCCTCGATGTGCACGGTGTACGCCATGTGCTTGATGCCCGTGAGCTTCAGGCCCGTTTCCTCGAAGATCTCGCGGTACAGCGCCTCGGGCAGCGTCTCGCCCGGCTCGACCACGCCGCCGGGCAGGGTGTGGCGCACCCGGCCGTGGCCCTGCCAGTCGTTCCCGACCAGCAGCACCCGCCCGAAGCGGTCGCGCAGGATGCCGGCCGCGACCAGCAGGTCACGCCGCCCCATGCTCGTCCTCCTGGCTCATCGCCAGCAACTGCCGCTCGCGTTCCGCGCGGCCCAGCGCGGCCACGATGGGGGAGAGCGCGCCTGCCATCACCACGTCCAGCGGGGAGTTCTTGTCGTCGCCCTCCAGCCGGTGGTCCGTCACGCGGTTCTGCGGGTAGTTGTACGTGCGGATCTTCTCGCTGCGTTCGCCGCTGCCCACCTGCGACGCGCGCTCGGTTCTCTCCTGCGCGTCACGGGCTGCGCGCTCCCGCTCGGCCAGGCGCGACGCGAGCACCTGCAGGGCCTTCTCGCGGTTCTTGATCTGCGAGCGGCTGTCCTGGCACACCACCACGATCTCGTCCGGCGTGCCGGCGCGGTACACGGCCCGCACCGCGCTGTCCGTGGTGTTCACGCCCTGCCCGCCCGCACCCTGAGAGCGGTACACGTCGATCCTGACCTCGGACACGTCGAGGTGCACCTCGTCCGGCTCGGCCTCCGGCAGCACCGCCACGGTCGCCGTGCTGGTGTGGATGCGGCCCTGAGATTCGGTCGCGGGAATGCGCTGCACCCGGTGCACGCCGCGCTCCCACTTGAAGGCCCGGAACGCGCCGTCGCCGCTCACCTCGGCCACCACCCGGCTTGCGCCGCCCAGATCGGACTCGTTCGCGTCCAGCACGCTCACCTTCAGGCCCGCGCCGTCGGCGTAGCGGGTGTACAGACGCAGCAGGTCCATCACGAACAGGCCCGCCTCGGCCCCGCCGGTGCCGGCGCGCAGTTCCAGCACCACGTCCTTGGCGTCGTCCGGGTCCGTCGGCAGGAGCAGCACCTCCAGTTCCGACTCGATGGCCTCCAGCCGCGCCGAGAGCTGCGCCACCTCGCCCGCCGCCAGCTCGCGCATGTCGGGATCGGTCAGCAGTTCCCGCGCGCCCGCCAGATCGCCCCGGAGTTCATCCCGTTCGCGCAGCAGCGTCGCCAGCGGCAGCAGCTCCCGGTGCCGGCGCGTCAGGCGGGCGTACTCCCGGCCGTCCGCCAGCGCCGCCGGGTCGCCCAGCCGCCGCTCGACCAGTCCGAACTCGGCCGCCAGCTCCTCCAGTCGGGACGTCATGCGGCTTCCCGCAGGGCGAGGCGGGCTCTACCGGGCCGGACGGAACACGCGGGCTGACCGCGACGTCCCGGCACACACGGCCGCAGCGTCACGTGACATACGCCGTTCGCCCCGGCAGACGCCACGGCGAACCCACAGCCGACCCCCACGCGCAGGGCGGCAGACAGACTCTTGACACAACGCACATGCCGGCAGTCTACCGCCCACACCTAACCCGCCCCAGCGGCCCGCTCCTTACGTGACGTTACAGTCCACTGCATGCGAACCGTCACCGTCGGCGTCCTGGGCAGCGGTACCGTGGGCCAGGACGTCCTGAACCTGATCGAGCGCCGACAACGCGTCTTCGCGGATATCGGCGTGGAGATCGTCATCGCTGGCGTGCTCGTCCGCGACGTCACCAAGCCCCGCGCCATTCCCGCCGGCATCCGGGTCACCGACACCTGCGACTTCCTGCAGGAGTGCAACGTCGTCATCGAGTGCATGGGCGGCGTGGACCGGCCGCTGGACCTGCTGCGCAGCTACCTCCGCAGCGGCCGGCCGCTGATCACAGCGAACAAGGCCATGCTCGCCGAACGCTGGAACGAACTGCGCGAGTATGCCCTAGGCGGCAAGCTGTACTACGAGGCCAGCGTCATGGCCGGTACCCCGGTCATCGGGCCGATGAGCACCGTACTGCGCGCCAGCACCTTCACGCGCCTCCAGGCGGTGCTGAACGGCACGTGCCTGTACATCCTGACGCAGATGGAGGCCGGCAAGGACTACGCCCAGGCCCTCGCCGAGGCGCAGGCCCTGGGCTACGCCGAGGACCCGCCCACCCTCGACGTCGGCGGCTTCGACACTGCCCACAAACTGACCGTCATGGCCCGCTTCTGCGCCGACGGCGACTTCGCCTACGACGACGTGCAGGTTCAGGGCATCGACCGGGTCACCCCGCAGGACATCCAGGACGCGCACGCGGCCGGTCAGCGCATCAAGCTCGTCGCCTCGCTCGAACGGGACGGCGACGGCTGGGCCGCCCGTGTCGCGCCGCAGCGCCTCCCGAACGACCACCCGCTGTGCACTGCCGGAGACAACCGCAACGCGCTGGTGTACGAGGCCGAGGAGAGCGGCACACTGATCTTCGCCGGCGGCGGGGCGGGCGGGATGGTCACGGCGTCCGCGATGGTAGGCGACCTGCTGGACTACCTGCTGGGCTTCCCGGGCCACGTGCCGCTGCACTGAACGGTCGAGCGCGGTGGCCCCAGCCCCATGCGTTGGTGCCGTCAGCGCCCGTGCGATTCACGCCCAGCATCGTCCGGTCAGCCGCGCACTGGAACGCCTGTGCTGTCCATCCGGTCTGCAGGAGCAAGCCGGTGCCCTCACCGCTGCTGATCCGCCCTGCTCCTCACGACGGTTCGTGGCTCAGGCCATGATGCCGGCGCGGACTTGCTCACGCCACAGTCCTGCGTCACTTGGCCTGCCGGTCCAGTTCGGTCTGCACGGCGGCGGTCTGCTCGAGGAAGGTCAGGTTCTGGAGGGCGGGCACCGACTCGACGAGGTAGGTCTCGAAGCGCCGGTCCGCGCCGTAGACCATGCCGATCGCAAACAGCACCAGGATCACGCCGAAGGCCTGCTGGACGGTGTTCAGGCGGCCGAGCAGGGCGGGGCGGTGCAGCAGGCGGCGGCCGCCCCACATCACGCCGAGCATGGGGAGGGCCACCCCCAGGGTGTACGCGAGCGTGACGAGCGCGGCGAAGGCGGTGACCTGGCCGCTCAGGGCAAGGGTGGTGACACTTGCGAGGATCGGGCCGACACACGGCGTCCAGATGACGCCCAGGGTCACGCCGACGAGCACGCCGCCCAGGAAGCCGGCGCCGTCCGGGCCGCGCCGCTGCGGCAGGACGCGGCTGGCCATGAGCTCGAAGCGGGTGTGGAGCGCGGGGACGGCCAGCGTGACGCCGAAGCCGAGCAGCAGCGCCACGGCGGCCCAGCGGACGGCGTCCGGGCTGAGGTTCAGGGCGCTGACGACGCTGGCGAAGAACAGCGTGAGCAGCACGAACGACGCGGTAAACCCCGTGATGATGCCCAGCGGCCGACCACGGCCGCCGACAGTGCCGGACAGCAGCACGGGAAGCACCGGCAGGACGCAGGGCGACAGCACCGTGAGGACGCCGCCCAGAAAGGCCACCACGATCAGCAGCATGGGCCTACATCTTCTTGGGGAACGCGGCGGCGAGGATGGCCTTCAGGCCGCCGCCCCGCAGGCCGCTGCCCGCCCATTTCTTCACGGCCCGGCCGGTGCCGTCCACCAGCACGAAGGTGTCCTGCACGGGAATGCCGTACTGCTTTTTCAGGGCCGACTCCTTGTCGAAATCCGCCTTGAAGATCACGACGTCGGCGGGAATCGAGGCGGCATTCCTGACGATGTCGGCCTCGTCGGCGCGGCAGTTGGGACACCACGTGGCGTGGAAGAACAGGATGCGGCGCTGTTCCTTGGCGGCGTCGAAGGCGGCCTTGGTGTACTCCTGGTAGCCGCGCGGCATGGTCATGTCGTGGCCAGCCATGGCGGGTGTGGTCATGCCGGCCACGGCCACTCCGGCTAGGGCAGCGCTCAGGGCGGCAGCAGTCAGGGACGGGTTCATGCGCATACGGGGCCTCCGGGGGGCAGCTCGTCGGTGGACGGCTGTGGTGTAGGTACGGCGCGGCTGGGCTGGAGGTTCAATCCCGGCGCTCCGCGGGGTGTTCGACGGTGCCGGTGGTCTGGAGCCGCGCGTCCAGCACGCGCAGGCCGCGCCCGCCCTCCGCGACGGCGTAGGTGCCGTCCGGGAGGGTCGTGACGTCCATGGGGTGCGTGACCTTCACCTGCGTGACCTGTCCGCTGCGCAGATCGATGCGGGTCACCATGCCTCCCCGGTCGCTCAGGAGGGCCGAGTCGCCGTTCACCGTGAGTTTGTCCGGGTGTCCGGTGACCGTCCACGTGCGCGTGATCTGTCCAGCGAGGTCGAGACGCAGCAGGCGGCCGGTCACGTCCAGCGCGAGCAGGCCGCCCCGCACCGGCGCGAGGGCGACGGGCATGCCGCCCAGGGACACGCGGGCGCGGACGGCCAGCGTGTCCGGGTCGAGCAGGCACAGGTCGCCGCTCAGGTGGTGCGTGACGTACAACGTGCCGTTCAGCAGCAGCACGCCGTCCATGACGTCCGCGAGCGGCATGCCCGGCGCGGTGGCGATGGTGACCCGCGCGCCGTCCAGCGTGCCGACCTGCCCTCGCACGCTCTTGAAGTACACGTGGCCGCCGTCCGCAGTGCTGCTGGCCGTCAGGCCGGCCACGCCCTCGGGGACCGGGTAGGTCCGCACGATCCCCAGCGGGGATGTCCGCACCTCCAGCACGCGGTCGTTCGCGGCGTCCGCGAGGAACACGTGCCCGCCCAGGCGCACGCCCTCGGTGAACCACGCAGTCTGTGCGCCGCCACTGGGGACGCTGGCCGTCACGCGCCCGCCCTGCACCACGCTGATGGTGCCGGCATGGTCGTTGCTGGCGATCACCAGCGGCCCGTCCACGCTGACCACCACCGCCGGGTCCGGCAGCGCCGCGGCCACGCCCTGCGACCGGCTGAGCAGACTGCCGAGGGTGAGCACGCCCACGACGACGGCCGCGGCGCCCAGCGCGGCCGGCCACCAGCGCCGCGCGGGCGGCGTGTTCCGGGCGGCGGCCAGCACCCGCGTCCGCAGCGCCGGGGGGGGCGAGGCGGCCGGCACGTCCTCCAGCAGCGCGAATTCCAGGTCGCGCAGCAGCGCGTCGTGGGCGCGGCAGGCGGCGCAGGTGCGCAGGTGCTCGTGGGCGGCCACGCTCAGGGCGGCCCCCGTCTGCGCGCGGCGCTCCAGCTCGTCCTGCACGTCCGGGCACGCACCGACGTGTGGGTCTAGTCCAGCCATGCGCCCACCTCCTCGCCCAGCACGCGCTTCAGGTGCTTCAGGGCGTAACTGACCCGGCTCTTCACCGTGCCCACCGGAACGGCCATCTGCGCGGCGATCTCCTCGCGCGTCTGCCCGCGCAGGAACGCGCGCTCCACCGTCTCCCGGTGCGGGCCGGACAGCTCCGCGAGGGCCGCGCGGATACGCTCGCGGCGCTGCGCCGTCTCGGAGTGGTGGTCCGGGCCAGGCCGGCTGTCCGGAAGCGGAAGCTCCGCACCGTCCTCGGCGTACAGCGGCACGGTCGTCCGGGTGGCCCGCAGACGGTCCAGGCCGCGCGAGCGGGCCATGACCAGCAGGAAGGCCCGCAGGCTGCCGCGCGACGCGTCGAAGGCGGCCGGCTTGTCCCACAGTTTCAGGAACACGTCCTGCGTCACCTCCTGCGCGCTCCCGTCATCGAGCATCCGGAGCAGCACGCCGTACACCGCGCCGGCATGCGCGTCGTACACCTCGGCCAGGGCGGTCTCGTCGCGGCGGCGCAGCCGGGCGACCACGGCCGCGTCGTCCAGCGCGGCGGCCCGCTCCCCGGAGGAAGGGCCGCTCAGCATCCGGGCGTCAGCCATGGGTATCCACGTCACACCCAGGGTACGGGTCGCGGAGCCCTGGAGGTTCAAGACCGTGTGTCCGGCCCCGGAACCGCAGACCCCCGCACGGAGCGGGGGCAGGGTCGAGCCGGGGGTCGGGCGACCGTTACGCGGTCGTCTGGGGCATCGGGGAAGGGGCGCCGCCCACGCGCGCCACGGCCTCGCGCACCACATCGCCGGTGATGAGTTCCTGCGACAGCAGGGCCTCGGCGACCTCCTGCATGGCGGCGCGGTACTCGCTGACGATGTCGCGGGCCCGCTCGAAGGCGCGGGTCAGGATGCGCTTGACGTCCTCGTCGACGAGCTGAGAGGTGTGTTCGCTGAAGGCCTTGGGTTTGGCCATGTCCTCGCCCAGGAAGACTGGGCCGGAGTCGGTGGTCAGGGCCATGTTCTTGAAGTTATCGCCCATGCCCCACTCGAGGACCATCTTGCGGGCGATGTTGGTCGCCTTGCGGAAGTCGTCGGCGGCGCCCGAGGTCACGCTGCCCATGAACACTTCCTCGGCGGCGCGTCCGCCCAGCGCCACGATCAGCTGGTTTTCCAGGCGCTCCTTGCTCATCAGCACCTGTTCTTCCGGCAGGTAGAACGCGGCGCCCAGCGCGCGGCCACGCGGGATGATGCTGACCTTCTGGAGCTTGTCGCTGCCCGGGATCACGGCCGCCGTGACGGCGTGGCCGGCCTCGTGGTACGCGATGGCCTTCTTCTCCTGGTCGCTGATGGTCAGCGAGCCGTTTTCTAGGCCCAGGGTGATCTTGTCGAGCGCCCGGTAGAAGTCGCTCATGTCGATCACGGTCTTGCCCAGGCGCGCGGCTTCCAGCGCGGCCTCGTTGGTGACGTTCTTGAGGTCGGCGCCCGAGAAGTACGGCGTGCTCTTGGCGACCTCGTTCACGTCCACGCCGCTGGCGATGGGCTTGTTGCGCAGGTGCACCTTGAGGATCGCCTCGCGCTCCTTGAGGTTGGGCAGGTCGATGGTGACCTGACGGTCGAAGCGGCCGGGGCGCAGCAGGGCCGGGTCGAGGACGTCCGGGCGGTTGGTGGCGCCCAGCACGATCACGCTGCTGGTCTTGTCGAAGCCGTCCATCTCCGAGAGGATCTGGTTGAGGGTCTGCTCGCGCTCATCGTGGCCGCCGCCGATGCCCGCACCGCGCTTGCGGCCGATGGAATCGATCTCGTCGATGAACATGATCGCCGGAGCGCTCTTGCGGGCGTCCTCGAACAGCGTGCGCACGCGGCTGGCGCCGACGCCCACGAACATCTCCATGAATTCGGACGCGCTGACCGAGAAGAACGGCACGTCGGCCTCGCCGGCGATGGCGCGCGCCAGCAGCGTCTTGCCGGTCCCGGGAGGGCCGACCAGCAGCACGCCCTTGGGGATCTCGGCGCCGATCTGGTGGTACTTGCCGGGGTTTTTCAGGAAGTCCACGACCTCCACGAGTTCACGCTTGGCTTCCTCGTGGCCGGCCACGTCGGTGAACTTGGTGGGCACGCGGTTTTCCTTGCCGTACTTCTTGGCGCGCGACTGCCCGAACTGCATCACGCCGTTCTGGCCGCCCTGGGCGCGCATGAAGAAGAAGTACATCATGCCGATCAGGAGCAGGATAGGCAGGAAGTTGAGCAGGATGCCGAGCCACTGGCTGGGCTGCTCGAAGCGCAGTTCGACGTTCTTGGCCTGGAGCTGCTGGATCAGGCCCGAGTCCGGCGTGGCGAGCGAGGAGGGCAGCCGCACCGTGAACGACGTCAGGTCGCTGGTGCTGGACCCGCGCGAGGTGTTCACCGTGACGGGCGTGCGCTCCTTCAGGGTGACGGCCGCGTCGCTCTCGCGCACCACGACGCGCTCGACCTTGCCCTGGTCGAGCAGGGACTTGAATTCGTTGTAATTCACGCTGACGCGCGACAAGTTCGATGACTGAGAGAACATCAGGAACAGTGCCAGCACGAACAGCACGATCAGCCAGGGATTCAACCGCCTCAAGAAGGGTCCTCCGGAAAGGTGAAAGGGTGGTCAGGGCGCACACCGCCCCGTGAAGTTGAGTGTACCAGACTCAAGGCTGGGCGGATTGTCCGCCCTCACACTGGCACTTCACCAATCGGCCATCCTGCGCCCGCGTCCCGCTTCACGCCCGGTTAACGGCCGGTCCTACACTGGACACCGTGAGGCCCGCGCCGTGAGACTGCTGCTCGTCGAGGACGACCCCCGGATCGCCGAACCCACCGTGCTCGCGCTGCGCGAGGCCGGCTACGCCGTCACGTGGGAGCAGAGTGGCCCGGGCGGCCTGGAGGCCGGCATGCTCGGCGACTACCCGCTGATCGTGCTGGACGTGATGCTGCCCGGCATGGACGGCTTCGAGATCGCGCGGCGGCTGCGGGGGGGGGGCGTGGAATCGGCCGTACTGTTCCTCACCGCGCGCGGCGAACTCGGGGACCGCGTGCAGGGCCTGGACCTCGGCGGCGACGCGTACCTCGTCAAACCGTTTGCCATGCCGGAACTGCTCGCCACCCTGCGCGCGCTGTCGCGCCGCGAACGCGGGCAGAGTGCTCCGAACGCCGCTTTTGCCGGCGGGCGTGGCCGGCTCGACACGGTCGCCCGTACCGTCAGCTGGGACGGCCAGGAGGTCGCCGTGACGGGCCGTGAGTACAGCCTGGTCGAGGCGCTCGCCCTGGCGCCAGAACGCTGGTTCACCCGCGAGGACCTGCTCGACCGGGTGTGGGGCCCCGAGTTCGGCGGTGAGCCGCGCATCGTGGACGTGTATATCCGCTACCTGCGGCGCAAGCTCGCCCCCGAAGCCGTGACCAGCGAGCGTGGCCGCGGTTACCGCGTGGAGAAGTAGGAACGTGACCATGAACCTGCGCGCCCGGCTGGCGTTGTGGGCGGCCCTGGCCACGGCGCTGGCGGTCGCGCTGGTCGCCGGGGGCCTGTACTACGCCGTGAACAGCCTGCTGGAACGCAGCCAGATCGAGCGCACCCTGAGCGCCGCGAGCGCCGCGCAGGAACGCGTGGAGAACATGTTGGACGCGAGCGGAAACGACGTGTTCGGCCTGGGCCGCACGCTGGGGCTCACGCTGCCGTCGGCCACCGATCTGGAACGCGTCGCGGACGCTGACGGGCAGCGCAGCGGGATCGAGCTGCGCCTGGTGGGCGTGGTGAACGGCACGCTCCAGAGCGTGGCCACCCCGCGCTTTCCGCGCAGCGGCGTGCCCGTGAACCTGCGCCCGGGACAGTACCGGCTGGCCGAGCAGATCATCGTGGTGCGGCCCCTGCGCGGCTCGCAGGCACTGCTGAGCGTCGCGTCGGACGCCCGCGCGCTGGGCGCCGCCCGCCAGGCCTTCACGCAGGTGCTGGTGTGGCTGCTGCCGCTGGCGCTGCTGCTCACCCTGGCGATCGGCTGGACCGTCGCCGGGCGGCTGCTGCGCCCGGTGCGCGACCTGGAACATGCGGCGCGCGCGGTCGGTGGCGGCGGCGACCTGCGCCGCCCCCTGCCCGGCGCGGGCGACGGCGACGAGCTGGCCCGGCTGGCCCAGACGCTCCAGGCCAGTTTCCGGTCCCTCGCAGACGCCCGGGACCGCGAGCAGGCCTTCCTGCGCGCCGCCGCGCACGACCTGCGCAGCCCTCTGGCCGCCCTGACCGCCCGCGTGGACGGCGTGCTCACCCGTGACCGCGACGTCGAGCGCTACCGCGCAGACCTGCGCGAGATCGGCACGGACATCACCCGGCTGTCGCGGCTCGCGGACCACCTGCTGCTGCTGGCGCGCGATCCGGACGCGCTGGGCCGCGCGCCCGTGCCGCTGCGCGACCTCGCCGCCGACGCCGTGGACCGCGCCCGCGAACTCGCGCCCGAGGCGGACGTGGACCTGAACGCCCCGCAGGCCGTGACGGTTCCCGGTGACCGCGTGCTGCTGGGACAGGCCATCTGGAACCTCACCATGAACGCCGTGCGGCACGCGCCGGGCGCGACCGTGACTGTCACGGTGGACGGCAGCCCGCAGCGTGCACGTATCACCGTGCACGACGATGGCCCCGGCGTGGACGCGGGCGTGCTCGCGCGGCTGGGCGAGGCCTTCTACCGCCCGGACGGCAGCCGCAGCGGCGACGGCCACGGCCTGGGGCTGGCGCTCGCGCGGCGGGCCGCCGAACTCCACGGCGGCCACCTGAGCCTGGAGAGCGCGCCCGGCGAGGGCTTCACTGCCACGCTGGACCTGCCGTCCAGCGCGCCTGTTCCCGTGACCGCGTGACGATCACGCCCGCCGGACGACCTGCTACGCTGGGCGGCAATGCCAGAACCGTCTGCCCGCTGGAGCGCGGTCGTGCTGGGCGGTGGCGACCCCGGCGATCCGTTCGCCGCCGCGCACGGCGTGAAGGTCAAACCCCTGATTCCCGTGGGCGGCCAGCCCATGGCGGCGCACGTCCTGCGCGCGCTGCGCGGCAGTGGCCTCATTGAGCGCATCGCCTACGTCGGTCCCACCACACCCGAGATCGACGCCGTGATCGACCTGCGCGTGACAGATGTCGGGACGCTGCTGGGCAACCTGGAGGCCGGCGTCGAGGCGCTGTCGACCGCTGGCCTGCGTCCCGGCGAACGGGTGCTGGTCGCCACGGCGGACATCCCCATGCTGACCGCCGCGCAGGTGCGGGACGTGCTGCTGGGCGCGCCCGCGGACGCCGCGCTGGTCTACCCGGTCGTGCGCCGCGAGGTCTGCGAGGCCGAGTACCCCGGCGTGAAACGCACCTACGCGCGCCTCAAGGACGGCACGTTCACGGGCGGGAACCTCTTCCTGCTCGACCCGGCCCTGATCGGGCAATTTTTGCCCCGCCTGCGCGACGTGCTGGCCGCGCGCAAGGCCCCGCTGCGGCTGGCGGCCCTGATCGGCCCCGGTATCCTGCTGCGGCTGCTGACCGGCCGCCTGACGGTGGCGGCGCTGGAGGAGCGCGTCTCGGCGCTGCTGGAGGTGCCGGCCCGCGCGCTGGTCACGCCGCATGCCGCGGTCGGCACCGACGTGGACAAGGAGGAGGATCTCGCCCTGGCCGCCGCGCATACCGGCCGGGGTCCGTAGGCGGCGGGGCCGCCACAGCGCAGGAAAACCTGTCTGCTTTCGCCCTTGCGCCCCTCTGGCGGGGTGTGCATACTGTCCCCCATGCCGCACATCATCACCAGCCCCTGCATCGGCACCAAGGACCAGGCCTGCACCGAGGTCTGCCCCGTGGAATGCATCTACGACGCCGGCGACATGTTCCTGATCCATCCGGACGAGTGCATCGACTGCGGCGCGTGCGTGCCCGCGTGCCCGGTCAGCGCCATCTTCCCCGAGGAAGACACGCCCGCCGGCGAGGAAAGCTACATCGAGAAGAACCGCGCGTTCTTCGGTCTGTAAGACCGCCAGACCGGGGCGGCGCCCCAGGCGAGCGGCCGTACAGGGCAGGTCCTTGGGCCGCTGAACACGCGCGCAGCACGCGTCTCCCAGCTCAACTACAGACGCCCCCGGTGTGATCGCCGGGGGCGTGCCGCTGGGCGCTGGGGGGACGGCTTGCCCAGGGCCGTGCCCGGCCGCTACGATGACCGCGCCCCGTCGGGCGAGTCCCGCTTCCACATCCCGCGTCCCGGCCGCGCGTCCGGCCGTCCCACCCCGGCAAGGAGGTGATGTCGTGAACCCTGAACCCGAACCGCCCAGTTTGCGCCCCGGCCACCGGATCACGCCACCCCGCCCCCGGAGGACGCGCCATGCCCCACACTGATCCGCGACAGCAGGCCCGGCCATGCTGACGTACTACCGCTCCATCGGCGGCAAGCTCACCACCCTGGACGCCTACACCGACGGCTGCTGGGTGAACGCGGCCGACCCCACGCCCGAGGAACTCGCCCGCGTGTCGCGCGAGACCGGCCTGGAACTCGACTACCTGTCCTACCCGCTCGACCCGGACGAGCGCTCGCGCTTCGAGCGGGAAGACGGCCAGCTCCTGATCATCATGCAGACCAGCTACCGCCTGCCGGAGGAGAGCGACATTCCCTACGACACGGTGCCGCTGGGCATCCTGCACACCGACCACTGCCTCGTCACGGTGTGCGCGTTGCCGGAGAACCCGGTCATCAAGGACGTCCTGAGCGGGCTGGTGCGCCGCGTCAGTACCGTCAAGAAAAACCGCCTGACGCTGCAACTGTTCCTGCGCAACGCCCAGCGCTTCCTGATCGACGTGCGGCAGATCAACAAGCGCGTGGACGCCATCGAGGACAAGCTGGAGAACAGCCAGCAGAACCGCGAGCTGCTGAACCTGCTGAAACTGGAAAAGAGCCTGGTGTACTTCATGACCGGTCTCAAGGCGAACGAGGCCATGATGGAACGCGTCAAGCGCGACCGCATCTTCGAGATGTACGAGGAAGACAGCGACCTGCTGGACGACGTGCTGATCGAGAACCTGCAGGCCATCGAAATGGCGAGCATCGCCAGCAACATCCTGACCTCGATGGCCGGGGCCTTCGCCAGCGTGATCAGCAACAACGTCAACCAGGTCGTGAAGGTGCTGACCGTGACCACCATCCTGGTCGCCATCCCGACGCTGGTCAGCGGGTTTTTCGGCATGAACGTGCCGGGCCTGCCCTTTCACGACAGTCCCTACGGCTTCTGGTTGGTCATGGTCGTCTCGGCGGCCATCGCCACGGTGATCGCCGTGGTGTTCTACCGCCTGCGCGTGCTGTAAACAGCAGGGAGAACGCGGGACGCGGGGGGCCGCCCGGCCGCCCCTGCGTCCCGCGCCGGCCGCCTGCTCAGTCCTGGCTGGTCACGTACAGCAGCGCGCCGAACAGGGCGAGGTTCTTGAAGAACTGCACCTGTTGCTGCTGGCGTTCCTTGCCCTGCTTGTCCCAGAAGGGGTGGCCGATCACGGTGGTGGGGATCAGGCTGGTGGCCAGGGCCGTGCCCATCACGCGCGGCAGGATGCCCACTGCCATCAGCGCGCCCGCGCCCAGCATGACGCCGGAGTTGATCTGCACGGCCAGTTCCGGCTGCGGCACCTCGGCGCCGCGCGCCGCGCGGACGATCGGCTCGGGGTCCTGGAAATGCTCGATCCCCTGTTTGATGAACAAGCTCGACAGCAGCGCCCGCCCGATGAATCCCGTCACACTCATGCCCGACCTCCTTGGAATGGCAGCGAGTCTAGCGCAGGCGTCCGCCCCGGGCCGTGCACCCGGTTCAGACACCCTGAATGACCGACAGCTGCCGTGTCAGGTCGCCCATGACCGTCTGCACGGCGTGCGTGCCGGCGGCCAGCATGCGGACATACTCGGCGTGCGTGATCGGGCCGTCCTCGGCGCCGCCCTGCACCTCGATGATCAGGCCCGTATCGGTGGCGACCACGTTCAGGTCGGCCCGCGCGACCTTGTCCTCGACGTAGTCCAGGTCCACGCGCAGCTCGTCGCCGATCAGGCCCACCGAGATCGCCCCGACGTTGTGCCGGATGGGCCAGTCGGTCAGGGTGCCCTGGTGGATCAGGCGGTCGCAGAAGTCGTGCAGCGCCGCGTGCCCCGCCAGGATGCTCGCCACCCGCGTGCCGCCGTCCGCGACCAGCACGTCGCAGTCCACGTAGATGGTCTGGTTGCGGAAGGGGCGCAGGTCCATGCTGCTCCTCATGGCCCGGCCCAGCAGCCGCTGGATCTCGTGCCGGCGGCCGTTCTGGAGGTTGCGTTCGCGCGCCTGCCGGTCTTCCGTGGCGCGCGGGAGCATGGCGTACTCGGCGGTCAGCCAGCCCTCCTTGCGGCCGCGCATGTGCGGTGCGGGCTTGTCCTCCAGCGTCACGGTCGCCAGGATCTCGGTCTGGCCCATCTTCAGGTGCGCGCTGCCCGGCGCGTGCGGGTTCACGCCCCGCTTGACACTCATGGGGCGGGGAGTCAGGGCGTTCCGGCCCTCGCGGGCGGGGGTCTTGCTGTGCGGTGTGGTCATGTGTGGATGGACTCGATTCTCAGCGGCGCCGGGGCCGCTGCGGGGAGATGCTCTCCACTATGCCCGTTTTGGGCACTCAGGGTGGCGATGACCGGCCGGACAGCCTCCACGTCCCCCGTCACGAGGTACGTGACCTGCCCCGGCGCCGGCGAGTCGTTGAGGAGCCCCGCGCCGTCCAGCACGCGCCGGGTGTGCCGGGCCACGCCCGCGCCGCTGTCCACCAGCGCGAACGCCCCGCCGAACTCCGCGCAGATCGCCGGGGCCAGGAAGGGGTAATGCGTGCAGCCCAGCACGAGCTGATCCACGCCCGCGTCCCGCAGCGGCCCGAGCGTGCGCCGCAACTCCTCGCGCATCTGCGGGCTGTCGGCCAGCCCGGCCTCGACCATCGGCACCAGCTTCAGGTTCACCACACCCTCCACGTGCACGCCCAAGGGCTCGGCGTGGTCGCGGATCACGTCGCGCATCAGCTGGCCGCGCAGTGTCACGGGCGTGGCCAGCACCGCGACCTTGCCGCTGCGGGTGGCCAGGGCGGCGGGTTTCACGGCCGGCACCAGCCCGATCACCGGAAAGGGAAAGCGCGAGCGCACCCGCGACAGGCTGAACGCCGCCGCCGTGTTGCACGCCACCACGACCGCCTTCACGCCACGCGTGTAGAGCGCCGCCACGGCCCGCTCGGTCAGGTCGATCACGTCGTCCTCGCTGCGGCTGCCGTAGGGCACGTGCGCGGTGTCGCCCAGGTACAGCACGTCCTCGTGCGGCAGTTCGCGGCGCAGGTCGGCCAGGACGCTCAGGCCGCCCACACCGCTGTCGAACACACCCACCGGAGCCGAGGACGCCATCACGCGGATGATAGACCACCGCCGCCCGCGCTACGGTGGAGCCCACATGCCCGCATCCGGTCTGCCCGCCCTCGACTCCTGGCACTGGGTGCTGGCCGCCCTCGCCGCCGTGCTGATCGGCTTCTCGAAGACCGGACTGCCCGGCGCGGGCATCCTGGCGGTGCCCGTCATGGCGTGGGTGTTCGGCGCGCGGCTGTCGGTCGGCGCGACCCTGCCCCTGCTGCTGGTGGGAGACGTGGTCGCCGTGCTCGCGTACCGCGCGTACGCGGACTGGCCGCAACTGCGCCGCCTGGGGCCGTGGGTGGGGCTGGGCCTGCTGGCCGGCAGCGTGACCCTGTGGGCGCTGGGCCACGTGACCCTGCGGGCCGATCCGCTCGGCCCGGTGATCGGCGTGATCATCCTGGCGCTGCTGATCCTGACGGCGTTGCAGCGGTCGGGCCGCCTGCACTGGCAGCCCGCCTCGGGCGTGAGCACCGGCCTGATCGGCGTGCTGGGCGGCTTCACCACCATGGTCAGCAACGCGGCCGGACCCGTCATGGCGTTGTTCCTGACCTCGCTGGGCCACACCAAGGCGCAGCTGATGGGCACGAACGCCTGGACGTTCTTCCTGTTCAACGCGAGCAAGGTGCCGCTGCTGGCGCTGCTCACGTGGGACAACGCCGCGCGCCCCCTGTTCACGCCGGGCAGCCTGCTGGTGAACGTGGCCCTGGCCCCGCTGGTCGTGCTGGGCGCGTGGGCGGGCCGGATGTTCCTGCCCCGGGTGCGCGAGGAGACCTTCAGCACCCTGCTGCTGGTGCTGGCGGGCCTGGCGGCCTTGAAACTGCTGTTCCCCGGCTAGGCGCACACCTGCACCAACGGTCAGTTCACGCCGACGGGAGCAGGGTGTGGTCAACCGGAACGGCAGAATTCCGAGACACCAGCGGACGCCTCGGAGCGTCAGGGAGACCACCATGCACCACCACGTCACCGCTCACCTGAACACGCTGCGCGTCGAGGACCTCCGCCGCGAAGCCCACGCCTGCCACATGCCCGCACGGCTGCGGCGACAACACCGCGAGGCCGGCGGCGCCACCGAGCACATAAGCGTGGTCGACCGCGTGCTGTTGCGGGTCTGGGCGCGGCTGTCCGGTACGCTGGAGCGCCGCGGCGTACTGCGCCCTCTGCCCGGACCCCTCGGATCGCGCGGCCCGCTGTCCAGCTGAGCTCCCTTTCCCGGGCGGCGACCACAGAGCCCTGATCCGGTCGCCGCCTGCCCGCATGGCGAACGATCTGGGCGCGATTCGTTGACAACAGAATCCGTGTTGATACTCTGATGGGAAGCAACACGGGGGAGGACATGGTCACCGAAACGGCACTCACGCTCCAGAATGGCGCCACACTGCACGTCTACGACACTGGCCCCGCCGACGGCTTTCCCGTCGTGTGGCACCACGGCACCCCCAACATCGGCGCGCCGCCGGAACCCCTGTTCGGCGCGGCAACGCGGCTGGGCCTGCGCTTCGTCGCCTACGACCGCCCCGGCTATGGCGGCAGCACACCGCGTCCGGACCGGCCTGTCGCGTCCGCCGCCTTCGACGTGCTCGCACTGGCCGACGCCCTGGAGCTCGACCACTACTCCGTGCTGGGGCACTCCGGCGGCAGTCCGCACGCGCTCGCCAGCGCCGCGCTGCACCCGGACCGGGTGGTGGCCGCCGTCAGCATCGCGGGCCTCGCGCCCTTCACGGTCGGGGGTCTGGAGTGGTTTGCGGGCATGTATGCCGGCGGACAGGCCACCCTGCGCGCCGCCGCCGCCGGACGCGCCGCGAAGGAAGCGTACGAGGCCACCGAACCGCCCTTCGACCCGCAGATGTTCACGCCCGCCGACCACGCCGCCCTGAATGGCCCGTGGTCGTGGCTGAACGCCGTGGTCGGCCCCGCCATGCAAAGTGGCCCCGCGCCGCTGATCGACGACGACCTCGCTTACGTCCGCCCGTGGGGCTTCGATCCCGCCGACATCCGCGTGCCGGTGCTGCTCCTGCATGGCCTGCACGACCGGGTGGTGCCCGCCACGCACAGCGAATGGCTGGCCCACCACATCCCGCGCGCGGAGTTGCGCCTGACGCCGGACGACGGCCACCTGTCGATCCTGAACCACGCGGAGTCCGCGCTGGAGTGGATCGCGGCCCGAACCTGATCTGACGGGCGTCGACCCAGGAGCAGGTCTGGACAGGCGCCAGGGGGGCTCAGCGGTTCACCTACGCCCCGAACAGGTTGCGCACGCGGGAGACCAGCGTGTTCTCTCCGGCTCCGGGCCCGGCGCGCCCACGCTCAGTCCAGCGCTTCCCGGATGGTGTCGCCCAGGGCCTTGATGCCCGTCTCGATCTGGGCCGGCGTGGCCGTGCAGTAGCTCAGGCGCATGGTGTTCTCGCCGCCGCCCAGCGCGTAGAAGGGACTGCCGGGCACGTACGCGACCTTGCGCTCGACCGCGCGGGGAAGCATCGCCTGCGTGTCGATGCCGTGGGGAAGTGTGACCCACAGGAACATGCCGCCCTCGGGCACCGTATGGTCCACCCCGCCGGGGAAGTCGGCGGCGATGCGGGCCATCATGTGCTGGGCGCGCTCGCCGTAGGCCTGCTTCACGATCTCGATCTGCCGCGGCAGGATCGGCAGCAACTCCGTGATGATCATCTGGTTCAGGGTGGGCGTGTGCAGGTCCGCGCCCTGCTTGGCCATGATCAGCTTCTGTATGATGGGCCGGGCCGCCTGCACCCACGCGTCGCGCAGACCGGGCACCAGCGTCTTGGAAAAGGAGCTGCTGTAGATGACATGGTTGCGGTCCACGTCGCCAGCCAGCTCCAGTCCCAGCGCGTACAGGCTGGGCAGGGCCTCGCCGCTGAAGCGCAGCGCGCCGTAGGGGTCGTCCTCGATGACCAGGACGCCGTGCTCGGCGGTCAGCTCCACCAGCCGGCGGCGGCGTTCCACGCTGAGGGTGCGGCCGGTCGGGTTCTGGAAGTTCGGCACCGCGTACAGCAGCTTGGCGCGCGTGGTCTTGAGGATACCCTCCAGCGCGTCCACGTCGATGCCGCCCTCGTCGGTCGGGAGCTGCACGTAGTTGGGCAGGTACGGCTGGAAGGACTGCAGCGCGCCCAGGTACGTCGGGGCCTCGACCAGCACGGTGTCGCCCTCCGAGATCAGGATCTTGCCGAGCAGGTCCAGGCCCTGCTGGCTGCCCGTCACGATCTGCACGTTCTGCGCGGGAATGCCGCTCTGCGCGGCGATCCACTCGCGCAGCGGCGGGTGGCCCTCGGTGGTCGAGTACTGCAGCGCGGCCGGGCCATACGTGTCGAGCACGCGGGCGGCCGCCGCCTTCACGTCCGCCAGCGGAAACAGCTCCGGGGCGGGCAGGCCGCCGGCGAAGGAGATCACGTCGGGCTGCTGCGTGACCTTCAGGATCTCGCGGATGGCGCTGGCCGTCATGCCGCGCACGCGGGCAGCGAAAGCCGCCTGGAAGTCCAGGGCCGGGCGGGTGGGAGCACTCATGCCGCCCATCCTACGCCGTGCCCGCCGCGCGGGTCGGGCTGGACGTGTCCGGTTGGCCCGACTTGGTAGACGGCTACACTATTGGGGCTCAAGGAGGCACAGCATGCTCGTAACCGGTAATGACATCCTGATCCCCGCCCGTGCCGGCAAGTACGGCGTCGGCTCGTTCAACACCAACAACATGGAGATCACGCAGGCGATCATCCACACGGCCGAGAAGCTCCGCAGCCCCGTCATGGTGCAGATGAGCGAGGGCGCCATCAAGTACGGCGGGCAGGACCTGGCGAACATCGTCAAGGACATCGCCACGCGGGCCACCGTGCCGGTCGCGCTGCACCTCGACCACGGCAGCTCCTACGAGTCGGCGCTCAACGCCATCCGCATGGGCTTCACCAGCGTCATGATCGACGCGTCGCACCACTCCTTCGACGAGAACGTCCACGAGACCCGCCGCGTGGTGGAAGCCGCGCACGCCATGGGCATCAGCGTGGAAGCGGAGCTCGGGCGCCTGGGCGGCATCGAGGAGCACATCGTCGTGGACGAGAAGGACGCGTTCCTGACCGACCCCGAGGAAGCCGTGCAGTTCGTCGAGCAGACCGGTACCGACTACCTGGCCATCGCCATCGGCACCAGCCACGGCGCGTACAAGGGCAAGGGCCGCCCGTACATCGACCAGGCACGCATCGCGCGGATCGGTGAACTGCTGGGCATTCCGCTGGTCGCGCACGGCAGCAGCGGCGTGCCGCAGGAGATCGTGGAGCGCTTCCGCACCGGCGGCGGCCAGATCGGCGACGCGGCCGGCATCGCCGACGACGACCTGCGTGAGGCGTGCCAGCACGGCATCGCCAAGGTGAACGTGGACACCGACCTGCGTCTGGCGAGCACCGTCGGCATCCGCGAGGCGCTGATGGCCAACGCCAAGGAGTTCGACCCGCGCAAGATCTTCGGTCCGGCCCGCGACGTGATGGCCCAGGTGATCGAGCACAAGATGCGCGTGCTGGGCAGCGTCGGCAAGGCCTGACCCACGGCGCCGGGCGGGGGGTGTCCCCGCCCCCGAAGACCCCGTCCTGGGGGCATCCAACCTGCGGAGAATTCTCACCCGGCCGCCTTATGCTCGCTGTTGCATGAGGGCGGCCTTCTTCCTGTCTCCACTGCTGCTGCTGGGCGGCCTGACCCTTGCCGCACAGGGCAGCGCCGCGTTGCCGCCCGCCCTTGCCAGCGGCTGGCAGGTGCGTCTGGCGTCCATGCTGCCGGTGCCGGGACAGCCGGCGGACGTGATGCAGCGCCAGCCCAACATCTCGGTGGTGAATTTGTCCATCCGCGTCGCCAACGCGCAGGGAGACCGGGAGGCGCTTAGCAAGGTGATCTCCGATGTGCAGAGCGGCGTGCGGCCCACGTACGACAAACGCCTGGGCATCACCGAGCAGGAGTTTGCACGCTACGTGGTGTTCCAGACGGTACTGAAGCCCAGCGGCCGCAGGGTGCGCCTGCCGGTGACCCGTGACGTGTCGCGCGTGGTCTTCGGGGACACGCCGGACCTGAACGGGGTGCTCAAGGGCGTGTCCATCGACCTGAAGACCGGCGAGATGCACGGCCCGGAGGGCTACTCCGCGCGGCCCGTGAATGTCCCGGCCAGCACGGAGACCGACGGCGCCCTGAAGGTCACGACCGGCTTCATGTGGAAGGTGATCGGCAACGACGCCAGGGCCGGCAACGGCGTGCGCGGCACCCTGAACCTGCTGCAGCTCGAGGACGGCGCGATCATCCTGAGTTACAAGCGCACCAGCATGATCAAGAACGTCCTGAACCAGGGCGAGGTCATCCTCAGCTACCTGCACTGAGCCGCGGACCGGCCGGCTGGCTGGGAGCGTCTGGTGGCCCTGCTCCCCCCCTCCATCAGTCTGACGACCCCCTGACCTCACCTCAAGGATTCCTCACGTGACATTCAGAGCGGGTCACGCGGCGGCGGTTAGGCTGCCAGCATGAGAAGCCCAGTACACCGACGCCGAGCCCTGCTGCTGGGATCGGCCCTCCTGGCCGGTGGCGTGTCCACCGCCGGAGCGGCCGGTCTGTCCCCGACCCTCCTCGAACGCGCCAAGAAGGGTGACCAGACGCAGGTGGGCGTGATCGTCCGCTTCGCGTTCGGCAACGACTCGCGCGGCCGCGCCCAGCTGAAGAACCTGCGCGGGCAGTTGGTCAGCCGCCTGAACCAGTTCGGCGCGAACGCCGGCTTCATCAACCAGGCGATCAAGTCCGGCAAGGCCACGCAGCTGTGGCTCGACCAGAGCATCTACCTGCCGCTCACGCCGGTGCAGGCGCGCGCCCTGGCCGCGCTGCCCTTCGTGACGGACGTGTTCGAGAACTTCAAGGTGCAGATTCCCAAGCCGCAGCGCGCCGTGGCCCTGAGCGCGTCGGCCGCCGCGGCCGGGGAGCCGTGGCACCTCGCCAAGATCGGCGCGCCGCAGGCGTGGGCGGCGGGCTTCAAGGGCCAGGGCATCAAGATCGGGCACCTGGATTCCGGCATCGACGCGAGCCACACCCAGCTGAACGGGAAGGTCGTGGCCTTCGCGGAGTTCAACGAGGCCGGCGACCGCGTGAACAGCCAGCCGCACGACACCACCAACCACGGCACGCACACGGCGGGCCTGCTGGTGGGCAACACGGTCGGCGTGGCGCCCAGCGCGAAGATCATCAGCGCGCTGGTGCTGCCGAACAACGAGGGCACCTTCGCGCAGGTGATCGCGGGCATGCAGTACGTGCTCGACCCCGACAACAACGCCGACACCGACGACGGCGCGGACGTCGTGAACATGAGCCTGGGCATTCCCGGCACCTTCGACGAGTTCATCGTGCCGGTGCAGAACATGCTCAAGGCGGGCGTGGTGCCGGTGTTCGCCATCGGGAACTTCGGCCCGGCCGGCGGCACCACCGGCAGCCCCGGCAACCTGCCGGACGCGATCGGCGTGGGCGCGGTCGATCAGAACGGTCAGGTCGCCAGCTTCAGCTCGCGCGGGCCGGTCACGTGGAACAGCGGCATCAAGGGCACCTTCACCAAGCCCGACATCGCCGCGCCCGGTGTGGACATCACGAGTTCGTTCCCCGGCAACCAGTACGGCGCCCTGAGCGGCTCCTCGCAGGCGAGCCCGATCACCGCGGGCGCGGTCGCGCTGCTGCTCTCGGCCAAGCCCGGCACGTCGGTGGACGCCATCAAGAACGCGCTGTACTCCAGCGCCAGCAATGCGGGCAGCAAGAACAACAACGTCGGCTACGGCCTGATCAGCGTGCCCGGCGCCCTGGGCAAACTGGGCGTGAACGTGAGCGCTCCGGCCCCGGCCCCCCAGCCGGCGCCCGCCCCGGCCCCTGCTCCGGCGCCACAGCCCGCGCCCGCCCCGGCTCCCCAGCCGGCCCCGGCGCCAGCACCGCAGCCCGCGCCCACCCCCGCGCCGACGCCTGCTCCCACCCCGGCGCCCTCGAAGCAGCCGACCGGCCCGGCCGGGTACGACCTGTGCGCCGTGGAAGGCCAGAAGTGCAACTTCAGCGGTCAGCGCCAGGCGGCGTACGGCACCGACGGCAAGTACGTGACCGGGACGGCCACCAACGGCTTCGAGTGCTCGAACGGCGCGTGGGGCCGTGACCCCGCCCCCGGCCTGACCAAGGGCTGCTTCATCAAGCCGGTGGCCGCCCAGCCGGCTCCGGCGCCCGCCCCCAAGCCGGCCCCGACCCCCGCTCCGGCTCCGGCCAAGCAGCCCACCGGCCCGGCCGGCTACGACCTGTGCGCGGTCGAGGGTCAGGCCTGCAAGTTCAGCGGTCAGCGCCAGGCCGCGTTCGGGACGGACGGCAAGTACGTGACTGGCACCGGCACGGACGGCTTCAACTGCACCGTGTCCGAGTGGGGCCGTGACCCGGCGCCCGGCCTGACCAAGGGCTGCTTCATCAAGCCCGTGAGCGGCCAGCCGGCTCCTGCGCCGGCGCCGCAGCCCGCGCCCGCCCCCAGCGGCAACGCCGGCGGCAAGCCGACCGTGCTGCTCGTGGACGACGACATGGGCCAGGGGGCAGACGTCACGAACGCGCTGCGCGACGCCATCAAGGCCAACGCGGCCAGCGGCGGGGCCTTCGTGTTCAACACCCAGACGCAGGGCCAGGTGCCCCTGAGCGAACTCGTGCGCGCCGACATCGTCATCTGGGCGACCGGCGAGGCGTACCAGAACACCATCACGGCCGCGGACCAGAACACGCTGCGCCAGTACCTCGCGCGCGGCGGCCGCCTGATCGTGACCGGCCAGGACATCGGCTTTGACATCGGCGGCAGCGACTTCTACCGCAGCACCCTCAAGACCCAGCTGATCGCGGACTCCAGCGGCATCGCCAAGTTCGTGACGCGCGGCATGCTCGGCAGCGCTTCCTACACGCTGAACGCGGGCGGCAGCGCCATGAACCAGTACTACCCGGACGTGATCGCGGACCTCAGCGGCAGCTACGTGGCCGCGTCGTGGGGCACCGCGAACGCCACCGCGCAGAGCGTGAAGGCGCAGAGCATCCGCCAGGACAGCAACCGCGCCCGCGAGAACGCCAAGGCGCAGGCCCCCCGAGTCAGCGCCCAGGAAGCGCGCGACAACGCCGGCGCCATCGTGGTGAACGATGCCGGCAGCTACCGCACCATCACCATGGGCTTCGGCCTGGAAGGGCTCGCGCCCGCCCAGCAGTCCACCCTGCTCAGGGTCGCGTTCGACTGGCTGATGAAGTAAGGTTCGTCGGCAGCGCAGGGGAGGGCCCAGCACGGGCGCCTCCCCTGCGTCCGCCTCCCCTGCGTCCGCTTTCCCAGCCCATCTTGACCGTCCTGCCATCCGGTGCGGCCCACGCCCGCGCAGACTGCGGAACATGACCAAGCTCTCGGACATCATGACCATGCAGCTCACCACCACCGACGCCGGCGCCACCCTCAAGGAGGTCGCCGCGCTGATGGCGCAGGAGGACATCGGCAGCGTGCTGATCATGGACGGTGACACGCTGCGCGGCATCATCACGGACCGCGACATCGTGGTGCGCGCCGTCGCCTTCGGGCACGACTTCGGCACGCCGGTCACGGACCACACGACCGGTGGCGTGTACACCCTGGAGGCCGACACGGACGTGAAGGACGCCGCCCGCGAGATGGCCGCGAGGCAGGTCAAGCGCCTGCCGGTCACGCGGGACGGCAAGGTCGTGGGCATCGTGAGCCTGGCCGACCTCGCCAACCTGGAGGGCAGCAGCGCCGACCAGACCGCGCTGGAGGGCATCAGCAAGCCCACGTGAGCGGCGTCCCCGGATGTGTTCGGGGACAGCACAACGCCCCGACGTTCAGCCGGGGCGTGTGCTTTTGCTGTCCTCAGTGTGCCAGGTCGCGCAGCTGCCTGTACAGCTCCTTCTCCTGGTCCGTCAGGGTCTTGGGCACGGTCACGTTCAGGCGGACATACAGGTCGCCGCGCGTGCCGTCCTTCTTCGGCCAGCCCTGACCGCGCAGCCGCATGCGCCGCCCGCCGCTGGAGCCCGCAGGCACACTCAGCTGTCCGCTGCCGCCGCTGATGGTCTGCACCTTCACGTCCCCGCCGAGCGCCGCCACGGGGGCCGGCACGTCCACGCTGGTGGTCAGGTGGTCGCCGTCCAGCTCGAAGCGGGCGTCCTCCAGCACGCGGATGGTCAACAGGACGTCCCCGCCGCCGGGACCCTGCCCGGCCAGCCGCAGGCGTGCGCCGTCGCGGGTGCCGGCTGGAACGCGCAGGCTCAGGCGCTTGCCGTCCACGTTGATCACCTCGTCGCTGCCCGCGAACGCCTCCTCCAGCGTGACCTGCAGCTCACCCTCGACGTTCTGCACGAAGCGCCGCCCGCCACCCAGACCGCCGCCGCCCAGCAGGTCTTCCAGATTCACCTGCTGACCCGCCGGGTTGCGGAAACCGCCGCCCCCGCCGCGCCCGAACAGGCCCTGGAAGAAGTCGCTGAACTGGCTGGGATCGAAGCCGGAGAAGTCCCCGCCCTGGAAACCGCCGCCCCCGCCGGGGCCGCCGTAGCCGGGCGGCACCTGCCCGGTGTGCCCGAACTGGTCGTACACCTTGCGCTTCTCGGGGTCGCTCAGCGCGGCGTAGGCCTCGCCGATCTCCTTGAAGCGGTCGGCGGCCTTCTCGTCGCCGGCGTTCTTGTCCGGGTGGTACTGCTTGGCGAGCTTGCGGTACGCGCTCTTGATGTCCGCCTCGGACGCGCTGCGGGTCACGCCCAGGACGTCGTAGTAATCCTTGTAGGCCATACACCCTCCGGTCGGTGTCTAAAGGTCGGCGGTCTGGCCGCCTGACGGCCGTTCCAGCTTGTTCACGAAGGCCTTGAGGCCGTACGCCTGCGCGATCCCGAGCGCCGTGTGGCCGCGCGCGTCGGTGCGCTGCGGATCGGCGCCGTGGGCGAGCAGGGCGTCGAGCACGTCCGTGCGCGGCGCGCGGCGGCCCGTGCGGTACGCCTGTCCCTCCACATCTGCCGTGTGCAGCAGCGGCAGCCAGAAACGCCCGTCGTTGGCGTCCGCGCCCCGGCGCAGCAGTTCGCGGATCAGCGTGGGCGGCGCGTCCCGGTCAATGGCGAGGTTCAGCAGCGGCAGCGGCGCGTGGTCCGGCCAGAAGGTCACGTCCTCGACCATGTCCAGCAGCGGCCGCAGCACCCCGCTCAGGGTCTGGTCGGTGGGCGGCAGGTGCCGCAGCGCCCAGCCGAGCGCGCCGTGCACGCGGTTCTGGCTCATGGTGCCCGACGCGAGCACGCGGCCGAAGTCGTTGAGATCGCCGTGCTTGAGCGCCAGCGTCAGCGGGTTGCCCTCCTCGCGCCGCGCGAGGCGCCGGTACTCCTCCTCGACCTGCTCGCGTGCCCACGGCGTCCGGCGCAGGAACTTCAGGCTGCTCGTCACGCTCGGGTCGCTCTGGAAGCAGCGCACCGGCACGCGGCGGGCCAGTTCCTCCCAGCCGTACTCGGCGTGCAGCTTCTCCACGATCTGCGCCAGGGTGACGCCGTGCAGCGGATCGCGGGACGAGGACGGTGAGCGGTGGACGGTTGATGGACCAGGCGCGTCGGCCTGCCCTGCTGGCTTGTCGTCCTCAACCATCACCGGTCACCCCTCACCCCTTTCGGCTCACGACCACGCGGGCCGGTCGCACGAGGCGGCCGTCCATGCGGAAGCCGAGCTGGTAGACCTGCACGATCACGTCGTCTGCGTCGCCGGGCACCACCTGGATCGCCTCGTGCCACTGCGGGTCGAAGGTCTCGCCCTCCTTGCCGGTCGCTTCCAGGCCCAGGCCCGCGAACACGCCGAGCACCTTGCCCAGCACGGCCTGCACGCCGGGGATCAGCTTGGCGGGGTCGCCGGCGCCCATGGTCACGGCCCGGTCGAGGTCGTCGTACACCGGCATCAGGGCCTCGGCGGCCCGGCTGACGCCCTGGCCCTGGGCGGCCTGCACGTCCTGCTGGGTGCGCGTGCGGTAGCCATCGAAGTCCGAGGCGAGGCGGCCGAGCTTGAACTTCAGGTCGGCGTTCTCCTTTTCCAGCTCGTCGGCGCGCTGGAGCTTGTCCATCATCTCCTGCACCTGCCCGAACATCGCGTCGTCCATGCCGGGGAAGGCCGTGTCCTGATCTTCCTCCAGGTTGTCGGTGTCAGCCTCGGGCACGTCCAGATCGACGTCGCGGGGCTGGGCGCCCTGCGTGCCAGTCGGTGGGGTATCGGTGGTCTTGGGGTCGGTGTCGGCCGCGGGGCCGGTCTTGGTGTGGTCGTCGGTCATGGGGTTACCTCGGCGTCGGAACATTGAATCAAGGATAGGGGAGAGGGGGCGCGCGGCCGTCCTCTCCCCGGTGGTGGTGCAGTGTGGCGTGGAGGACGTTACTCGGCCGGCTTGAAGTCCGCGTCGATCACGTCGTCATCGGCCTTGCCGGCGGGCTGGCCTTCAGGCTGGCCCTGACCGGCCTGCTGCGCGGCGGTCATGAAGGACCGCAGCTCCTCTTCCAGCGTCTTCTGCGCGCTCTCGATCCGGGCGTCGTCGTCCAGGCGCACGGCTTCCTCGGCCTCGTCGGCAGCGGCCTTGAGCTTGTCCTTGGCGTCCTGGGGCGCGCCGGCGTTCTCCTCGATCTGCCCGAGGGCCTGCACGCGCAGGGAATCCAGGGTGTTGCGCTTCTCGACCTTCTCACGGCGCTTCTTGTCGGCGTCGGCGTTCTGCTCGGCTTCCTTCACCATGCGCTCGACGTCGGTCTTGTCCAGCGTGGTGGTGTTCTCGATGCGGATGCTGGCTTCCTTGCCGCTCTGCTTTTCCTTGGCGGTCACGTGCAGGATGCCGTTGGCGTCGATGTCGAAGGTGACCTCGATCTGCGGCTGGCCGGCGCGCATGGGCGGAATGCCCTCGAGCTTGAAGCGGCCCAGCGGCTTGTTGTCGGCGGCCATGGGGCGCTCGCCCTGCAGCACCACGATCTCCACGCCCGGCTGGTTGTTCTCGGCGGTGGTGTAGATCTCGGTCTTCTTGGCCGGCACGGTGGTGTTGCGGGTGATCATGGGGGCGATCATGCCGCCCTTGACCTCCACGCCCAGCGTGAGCGGCGTGACATCCACCAGCACGATGTCGCCCAGCGCCGAGTCGCCCTGGATGATGCCCGCCTGCACGGCGGCGCCCAGCGCCACGGCCTCGTCGGGGTTCACGGACTCGTTGGGGGTCTTGCCGGTGATGTCCTGCACGATGCGCTTGACCGCCGGGATGCGGGTCGAGCCGCCCACCAGGATCACTTCGTCGATCTTGCTGGCGTCCAGCTTGGCGTCGGCCAGGGCCTGCTCGACGGGCTTGCGCACGCGGCGCAGCAGGTCGCCGGTCAGTTCCTCGAACTTCGCGCGGGAGAGCGTGCGTTCCAGGTGCATGGGGGTGCGCGTTTCCGGGTCGAAGGTAATGAAGGGCAGGCTGATGCTGGTCTCGCTGGCGTTGGAGAGCTCGATCTTGGCCTTTTCGGCCGCTTCGATCAGGCGCTGGAGGGCCTGCTTGTCCTTGCGCAGGTCGAAGTTGTGTTCCTTCTGGAACTCGCCCGCCAGCCAGTCCACGATGCGGTGGTCGAAGTCCGCGCCGCCCAGGTGGGTGTCGCCGGCGGTGGACTTCACCTCGAACACGCCGTCACCGAGTTCCAAGATGGTCACGTCAAAGGTGCCGCCCCCCAGGTCGAAGACGAGCACGGTCTCGTTGCCCTTCTTCTCCAGGCCGTACGCGAGCGCGGCGGCAGTGGGCTCGTTGATCACGCGCAGCACGTTCAGGCCCGCGATCTCGCCCGCCTGACGGGTCGCTTCGCGCTGGGAGTTGTCAAAGTACGCGGGCACGGTGATCACGGCGTCGGTGATCTTCTGCCCCAGCTTGTTGCTGGCGTCGGTCACCAGCTTGCGCAGCACCTCGGCGCTGACCTGCTCGGGCGCAAGGTCCTTGCCGTCGACGGTGATGCGCACCGAGCCGCCGGGGCCTTCCTTGACGGTGAAGGGGCTGCGTCCGGCTTCTTCCTTCACTTCGTCCCAGCGGCGGCCGATGAAGCGCTTGACCTCGAAGAGGGTGGCGGCGGGGTTCAGGGCCGCCTGACGGCGGGCGATCTGCCCGACGAGGCGTTCGTCGCCCTTATAAGCAACGACGCTGGGCGTGGTGCGCGCGCCCTCGGCGTTGACGATGACTTCGGGGCGACCGCCTTCCATCACGGCGATCACGGAGTTGGTGGTACCAAGATCGATTCCGACAGCTTTAGCCATGGGTTGACTCCTTAGGGGTAAGATTCTGCCGGCCCGCAGGGCAGCAGTTCTGAACTCCGCACATCATAGGGCTACAGTTCGGAGGAGTCAATAGACTTGAGCGTGATGCACTCAAGTTGTCGGTGATCGTCAATGGACGGTGAAGCTGGCCGGCCGCCACGCACGGCGCTGTTACACCGGCCCTTCACCCGGTCTCCATCCACGCGCGGACACGGCGGCTGCGGCGCTAGGTTCAGGGCATGGAAAGCGCGTTCGGTCAGTTCGAGACGGCCGTGCAGCAGTTCACGCTGATCCTGGCGACCGGGGTGGAGGCGGCCTCTGGCCTCGTGGTGGGCGTGGCGGTGATCGAGGCGGTGTGGCGCTCGGTCCTGCTGTTCACGCTGCGCCGCGGCCTGCCCGAAACGCAGAAGGAGGCGATCCGCCTGCGCCTGGGCCGCTGGCTGGCCGTGGTGCTGGAATTCCTGCTGGCCGCCGACATCCTGCGCACCGCGGTGGCCCCCACGTGGAGTGACATCGGCAAGCTCGCCGCCATCGCCGGCATCCGCACCGCCCTGAACTACTTCCTGTCGCGCGAGGTGCAGGCCGCCGACCGGGATGTGCCGGACCGGGCCGTGCCGCCGGGCGTGCCGGGCGACCGGGCATCGCCGTGACGTTCCTGTCGGTCCTGCGGCTGCTGATCGACGTGTGCGGCAGCGTCGCCCTGGTGCTGGCGCTGCTGGCGAGCGGGTGGACACTCCTGCGCACCCGCGACCCCGCGCGCACGCAGCGGGTGATTCTGGACGGCATCGTGTTCGCCCTGAATCTGAAGACCGCCGCGACCCTGCTGCGGACGACCGAACTCACCACGTGGTCGCAGATCGGCATGTTCGCCGCGATCTTCGCGCTGAGAACGGTGCTGGCCCGGGTGGCACAGTGGGAGCGCCGGAGCCTGAGCGCTGTGGGGCCGTCCGCTGCGGCCTAGGCCGACGCCCGCACCAGCGCCCCCGCCAGCGCCCGCAGGTTCGCCGCCCGGAAGCCGTGCGTGACCACGGCCGGCAGGGGCAGCGCCTCCACCGCGTCCGGCGCCCATAGCGCGAGGTGCAGGGCCGGGGCGGCGCGGCGGGTCAGGTGGGCCGCCAGCACGCGGGTGCCGTCCGGCACGCCCCAGCGGCCCGTCGTCGCCAGCAGCACCGGCACGTCCGGCTGCGCGTCCAGCGCCGCCCGCGCCGCGCCGGGGTCGTCGGCGGCCACGAAGCTCAGCCGGGGCAGCGTCTCGCGCAGGGCCTCGGCCAGCGCCTCGCCGCTCACGCTGTCGCCGTAGGGGCCGCCCACGTCCGGCTGCGTGGGCGCGATCAGCAGCGCGGGCCGCGCGGGATCGAAGTGGACGTGCTCGCCGTGCCACGTGAGCATCCGCGCGGCCCAGCCGTCCACCAGCCGCGCATCGGCGTCCCGCTGGGCCGCGCCGTACGGCCGGGGCGTGCCGGGAAAGCGGGCCGCCGCGCGGTCCAGCCGGGCCACCGCTTCTGCCACGCGCGCTTCGGTCAGAGCGCCGCCCCGCATCGCCCGGTCCAGCGCCCGCGTGTGGACATCATGCAGGCTCGCATCTCCGTGTCCGCACACCAGCACGGCGTCCGCCCCGGCACTCAGCGCGAGGCCCGCGCCCTGTCCGTCCGGGTAGCGGTCGGCCACCGCCTTCATGTCCATCGCGTCCGTGACGACCACGCCGCCGTAGCCCCACTCCCGGCGCAGCAGACCGGTCAGCAGCGCGGGCGACAGGGTAGCGGGGTGCTCGGCGTCCAGCGCGGGGTACAGGATGTGTGCGGTCATGACGCTGCCCAACCCCGCCCGCACGGCCGCGTGGAACGGCACCCACTCGGCCGCCTCTAGCGCGGCGCGGGGCTTGTCCACGACCGGCAGGGCCAGGTGGCTGTCCACCCGTGTGTCCCCGTGGCCCGGGAAGTGCTTGACCGCGCTCAGGACGCCTGCGTCCTCGCTGCCGCGCGCCCACGCGACGCCCAGGGCGGCCACGCGCTCCGGGTCCGCGCCGAACGACCGCTCCCCGATCACGGGGTTCAGCGGGTCGACGTTCACGTCCACGCTGGGCGCGTAGTTCCAGTTGATGCCCAGCTCCAGCAGGCCGCGCGCTGCGACCTGCCCCGCGTGGTACGCGGCGTGCTCGTCGTCCAGCACGCCCAGGCCCTGCGGCGTGGGGGCGGCCGGCACGTCCAGCCGCCGCAGCACCGCGCCGCCCTCCTGATCCGTGGCGATCAGCACGTCGCGTTCCAGGGCGCCTCGAATGTCGGCCACCAGCCGCGCGGTGCGCTCCGGCGTGGTGATGTTGCGCGCGAACAGACACACGCCGCCCACGGGATGATTCCGCAGCCAGCGGGCCTCGGCGGGGCTCAGCTCCGGTCCGGCGAGGTCGATGATCAGGGTGCGTTCCGGGTTCACGTCCGGCATCAGCGCGTCCTCGTGACTTTCGACAGGCGTGGCGGCGCGTCCGGGTCCTGGCCGCGCCGCAGCGCCGCGTGCGCGATCAGCAGCTGCGCGGCCACCGCGGAGGTCGCCGGGTCCGTCAGCGTGTGACCGGTCGCGGGCGTGGGCACGGTGGCGTCCGCGCCATCCACGGGCGCGCCGATGGACAGCACGTCCGCGCCGTAGCCGCGCAGCTCCGCGTAGGTCGCGGCGGTCAGGCGCGCGGTCGCGTCGCGCGCCTGGAAGCACAGCGCCAGGGTGCCGGGCTCGGCCAGCCGCGCGGGGCCGTGCGCGAACTCGGAGGTCGAGAAGGCCAGCGCGCCCACGCCCGCCGTCTCCTGGAGCTTCAGGGCGGTCTCGGCCGCCACGCCGCCGTGCAGGCCACGCCCCAACACCAGCGGGCGCTCGCTCGCGGCCAGGAGTGCAGCCGCATTCCGGGTCAGCGCCTCGCCGTGGATCACCTCGCGCAGCGCGTCCGGCAGCCGGGCCAGCGCGCCGGCCAGCGCCGCGTCCGGGCGCAGGGCGCAGAGCAGCCGTGCCCCCAGCGTCAGGGCGGCCAGATAGGACTTGGTGGCGGCCACCGCGCGCTCCTCGCCGGCGTGCAGGGGCAGCACCAGATCGGCCGCGTGCGCCAGCGGGCTGTCCAGGACGTTCACCAGCGCGACCGTGAGCGCGCCGCCCCGCCGCGCCCGCCGCAGGCTCTCGACCAGATCTGGACTGCCGCCCGACTGGCTGACCGCGAGCAGCAGCGCGCCCCGGTACTCCACGTCCGCGCCGTACACGCCCGCCACGCTGGGGGCGGCGCTCACCACCGGCAGCCGCAGGTGCGTTTCCAGGCCGTAGCGCAGCGTGGTGGCCGCGTGGTCCGACGACCCGCGTGCCAGCGTGACCACGAAGGCCGGGCCGTAGGCCAGCACCGCACGGGCGACCTCCTCGACTGCCGCGCGGTCCGCCGCCTGCCGCTCCACGACCTCCGGCGCTTCCCTCGCCTCCACCAGCATCCGGGGCTCGGCCCTCACTTCACCGCTCCTTCCAGGCCGCGCAGGAACAGCCGCTGCGCGAGCAGGAACACGATCAGCACCGGCAGCATCATGAACAGCGACCCGGCCGCGATGTTGAAGGGATCGTAGTTGAACTGGCCCTTGAGCTTGAGCACCGCCACGCTCAGCGGCACCCGCTCCGGCGCGCCGGACAGCACCACCATCGGCCAGAAGTACGCGTTCCACGTGGTGACCAGCGTGAAGATGCCCAGCGCCGCCAGACTCGGGCGCGTCAGCGGCAGCATGATCCGCGTCAGGATGGTCAGCTCGGAGGCGCCGTCCAGCCGCGCGGCCTCCAGCAGCGCCGAGGGAATCGACAGGAACGCCTGCCGCATCAGGAAGATCCCGAAGGCCCCGGCAACGGTGGGAATCACCACGCCTAGGTGCGTGCCGAGCAGGTGCAGGTTCTTCAGCGTCAGCGTGTTCACGATGAAGTTCGTCTCGCTGGGCAGCACCAGCGTCGCCACGATGGCCGAGAAGATCACGTTGCGGCCCGGAAAGCGGAAGCGCGCCAGCGGGTACGCCGCCAGTGCCGACACGACCAGCGTGCCGATGACTGTCATGACCGTAATCGACACCGAGTTCCACAGGTACGCGCCCAGGTGGAAGGTGCGGTACACGTCCACAAAGTTATGCAGCGTGATCCGCCGGGGCAGCAGGCTCGCCGGGAAGGCGTAGATGGACACGCCCGCCGTCTTGTCGGTCAGGGCGATCGCCAGCGTCCACACGAAGGGAAAGATGGCGAAGACCAGGATGGCGATCAGCACGGCGTAGCGCAGGGTCAGCGACAGCGGACGCCGCCAGCTGACGCGGGGCCGCTCCCGCGCGGCCGGGCGGGCCGTGGCCGCGGCGCTCACGCGCCCTCCGCGACGTCGTCGGTGCGGAACAGCCGGAAGTTCACGGCCGAGATGATCAGCGCCACCGCCGCCACGACCAGGCCCGCTGCGCTCGCCAGTCCGTAGTTGAAGTCAAAGCCCTGGAAGGCCTTGGCGTACACGTACATCAGTGCCGTGTAGGTGGAGTTCAGCGGCCCGCCGTTCGTGAGCACCAGCACCTCCTCCAGCACCCGCAGCGCCGCGATGGTTGACAGCAGCGTGCACAGCAGGATGGTCGGGCGCATCAGCGGTACCGTCACCCGCCAGAAGCGCTGCCACGGGTTCGCCCCGTCCAGCACGGCCGCTTCCTCCAGCTCCTGCGGAATGGTCTGGAGGCCCGCCAGGTACAGCACCATGTAGTACCCGAAGCCGCGCCAGAACGTCACCAGCATCACCGCGAAGAACGCCCACGTCTCGGAGTTCAGCCAGCCGATGGCCTTCTGCGGCGTGGTCAGGTGCAGCGAGGTCAGCACCCAGTTCAGCACGCCCTCGCGGTTGAAGACCCACTCGAACATCACCGCCGCCAGCGACACCGACGTGACCACCGGCACGTAGTACGCCGCGCGGAACCACGTCATGCCCGGCAACTCCTTGTTCACCAGCACCGCCACCGCCAGCGACGCCAGTTGCAGCACCGGCACCACCAGCAGGTAGCGCACCGAGTTCCAGATCGCCGTGTGGAACAGCGGATCGCCCGCCAGCGTGCGGAAGTTGTCCAGGCCCGTGAACTTCGGCCCCAGCCCCTGCGCGAAGCGCGCCCCGGTGTACTCCGTGAAGCCCAGGTACGCGCCGTACACCAGCGGATAGAACGTGAACACCGCCAGCAGGATCAGCGCCGGGGCCAGGAAGGTGTACGACATCAGCGTCTGACGCCAGGGAATACGCATGGTGGACAGCTCCTTGGGGTGGGGGAGAAGGCGTGTGCTCCCAAACGTGGGAAGCCGGGCCGGCCGTGGACTCAAAAGGGTTCTCGATTTAGGAAGTGAGGCCCGCCTGATTGCTGGGCGGGCCTCGGGGTCGCGTTAGGCTGGTCAGCGGCGCTTCGTTGCGGTGAAGGAGGGCAATTTCCTTTTCCCTGCACTCCGGCCACTCGCTTCGCTCGCCCCACCGCCTGCGGCGGCGCGTGCCGGCGTTACTTCTTCATGTTCGCGTTCCAGTAGGTGACCGCGTCGGTCAGGGCCTGCTGGGCGGTCTTCTTGCCGAGCAGCGCGGCCTCGATGTTGTCGTTGAAGTTCTTGTACAGGTCGTCGCTGTTGCCCGGCGCCTTGTAGCCGGGGTTGATGTAGCGGCCGGACGCGCCGACGAGCGCCGTGGCCTTGGCGACCGGGTCGGTGCTGCTGGTCTTGAACTGCGTGCTGGTCTGCGCGCCCAGTGTGGTCGGCACGACCGACACGACCTTGGCGAAGGCGAGCTGGTTGGCGTTGTTCGTGAAGTACGCGGCCAGCTTGGCGGCGGCGGCGGGGTTCTTGCTGGCGGTGGGCACGACCAGGGCCATGCTGCCGCCGGTCTGCACGTTCGCCTTGCCCAGCGGCGCGCTGGTCACGACGGTGCTGGCGTACAGGTTCGGGTTGGTGTCCTTGATGCGCGTCAGGGCCTGCGGGCCGCCGATGATCATGGCGACGCGGTTCTGGCCGTACAGTTCCGTGGCGAGCTGGAAGGCTTCACGGCGCACGGCGTCCTCGGGGACGTAGCCACCCTTGTACAGATCCACGAACTGCGACAGCAGCGCGGCGTGGGCCGGGGTGTTGAATGCGGCCTTGCCGTCGGCGGCATAGATGGGCAGGCCCTCGGCGTAGAAGTAGCCCAGGAACGACGCCGTGTTGGGGTCCTTCAGGGCCGGCACCCACGCGTACGCGCCGGTCTTGTCCTTGACGATCTTGGCGTCCGCGATGAGTTCGCTGGTGGTGCGCGGGGCGCGGGTCAGGCCGGCCTTCTTGAACAGGTCGGGGTTGTACAGCAGCACGCCCTCGTTCAGCCAGCCGTACCACGGGTAGGCGTAGACCTTGCCGCCGGACGTGAAGTTCGCCAGGCTCTGCGGGTAGAAGGTGGCCTTGAGCGTGGCCGCGCTGGTCAGGTCGCTGGCGGCGCGCAGGAAGCCGTTCTGCGCGGCCTTCTGCGTCTCGTCGATGTTCAGGTTCACCACGTCCGGCGCGTTGCCGAGGTTCACGCTGGAGATGAAGTCCTGCACCATCGAGTCCTGCTTGTCGGCCCAGTTCACCTTGATGTCGGGGTTGGCCTTCTCGAAGGCCGCGATGGTGGTCTTGATGTAGTCGTCGAACTTGGGGCTCAGGTACCACGTCCAGAACGTCACGGTGGTCTGTGCCTGCGCGGAGGCGGCGGCAGAGAGGCCGAGGGCAAGGGTCAGGGCAGTCAGGGTGCGTTTCATGGTGGTCTCCTGGCGGGCGAGGGGCGAGCGGGGCGGCGGACGGTGACGAAAGCGGTTTCAGGTGATCAGGGGGGAGTGGGTGGCGGCATGGTCGCTCCTCCCCGGCTCAGTACTTCTTCTCGACGACGCTCTCGGCGGTCACGCGCAGCATCGCAGCGGCCTCCGGGCGGCGGGCGAGCAGGGCGGCGTACAGCACTTCCAGCACCAGCGTCTGCGAGGCAAGCGTGTCCAGCACGGAGTCCGTCAGCGGTTCTTCCTGCGTGGAGGTGAACAGCACCGCCTTGGCGTAGCGGGTGATGGGCGAACTGGCGCGGTGCGTGATGGCAACGGTGTAGTGGCCGTGGCCCTGTGCGAGCCGCAGGTGCTGCACGGTGTCGATGGTGCTGCCGGAACTGGACAGCGCGATGACCACGCCGCCGCGCGGCAGGGTGGAGATGCTGACGGCCGACTGGTGCGGGTCCGTGTACGCGGTCGCGGCGATCCCGATCCGCAGCAGCCGGTGCGCGAAGAGCTGCGCGACCAGGCCCGAGTTGCCCTGTCCCGTGAGGTCCACGCGCGGCGCGCGGGCCAGCGCGGCAGCCACGTCTTCCATGACCAGCGGGTCGAGGAGGCGACCCGTATCTTCCAGCGTGCGGCACGTCTGTTTCACGACCTGCGCGGCCTGACCGGCGAGGTCGCCGGGGTGTGCGCGGGGCGTGGTTTCGCGGCCGGCGACATCGGCGGCCAGCGCGATCTTGAAGGCGTGGAAGCCCGCAAAGTCCAGTTTGTGGCACAGCCGCGTGATGGTCGCCTCGCCCACGCCGACGGACGTGGCGAGTTCGGTGATGGTCTGGTGCACGACCGTCTCGGCGTGCGTGACGACGTGCTCGGCAACGCGTTGCAGCGACGGCGACAGGCCGTGGGCATGCAGGCGGATGCGGCTGATGACGCCCTGCGCCGGCGCGGGGCGGGGTACGGTCTGACTCATTGACCCTCCAGAGCTGAGCGTAGGAAGAGGACGTCGGTGCGGAACTGAAGGTATCTTAAGCACTGAAAATTATTTTTGTCAACACGGCGTCAGATCGGGGATTAATTTTCAAGGGCAGTCTGGTCGAGGGGTCCGGTGTATTCGGCTGGCCCGCCGGACGGAGGCCCGTCGTCTTGGGTGAGCCAGCGGCTTGCCCCTGAAACCCGTGACCAGGCGTGGTTCGACGTTGAGAGATCGGGACGTACGGATGGTGGATGGTGTGGGTGCCTGCGCGATCACCGTCAGATTCCCTGGCCCGGCAACCGGCAGGACACGGCAAAGAACCTTCCTGTGAAAAAAAAACCCATCAACGCTTGACAGGATGAAAATAATTCCGCATCATGCGGCAGTCCCATTCAGCAGCAGCACGATCGGCGTTCTCGCCCGACCAGCCCGTGTCCCAGCCACTCGACCCCCCGAGGTGAGGTATGGAAAAGACCGCTGCCCGATTGACCGCCCTGCTCGCGCTGACGCTGGCCCTGGGAGCCTGCGGGCACCCGGACCCCGTGGCCTCCGGCCCTGGCCTGTCCGCCCAGGCCGCGTGCAGCGCCTGGACCGAAGGTCCCACCTATACCGCCGGGCAGGTCGTCACGTACCAGGGCCTCACCTACACCGCCATCCAGACGCACACCGCCTACGCCGGCGCCAACTGGAACCCCAGGGACACGCCCAGCCTGTGGCAGCCGGGCGGCACGTGTGGCGGCGCCGCCGACACCACCGCCCCGAGCGTCAGCGTGTCCAGCAGCGCCAGCAGCGTGACCACGCCCTCCACCCTTACCCTCAGCGCGACCGCCAGCGACAACGTGGGCGTGACCAAAGTCGAGTTCTACGACGGCGCCACGCTGCTCGGCACCGACACCGCCGCGCCGTACACCCAGAGCGTGGCGCTGACGAGCGCCAACAACGGCACGCACAGCTACACCGCCAGGGCCTACGACGCGGCGGGCAACAGCAAGGTCAGCGCCGCCGTCAGCGTGACGGTCACCATTTCAGGGAGCGGTGACACCACCGCGCCCACCGTCGGCCTCAGCGCCAGCCCCTCCACCGTCAGCGCCGCCGGAAGCGTCACGCTCAGCGCCACGGCGAGCGACACCGTGGGCGTCTCGAAGGTCGAGTTCTACCAGGGCTCGACCCTGCTTGCCACGGACACGACCGCGCCCTACAGCGCCACGGAGGCCGTGACCAGCGCGCAGAACGGCACCCGCACGTATACCGCCAAGGCCTACGATGCCGCCGGGAACACCGCCAGCGCCGCCGCGAGCGTCACCGTGAGTATCGGCACGGCGCCGCCTCCCGCCAGCGGGTACAAGCGCGTCGCGTACTTCACGCAGTGGGGTATCTACGGCCGGAACTATCTGGTGAAGAACATCGACACCAGCGGCACGGCCGCGACCCTCACGCACATCAACTACGCCTTCGGGAACATCTACAACGCCGGCGGCACCTACAAGTGCGACATCGTGACCCGCGCCGAGTCCGGCAACGGCGACGGCGGCGACGCCTTCGCGGACTACGGCAAGTCCTTCGACGCCGCCAGCAGCGTGGACGGCGTGGCCGACGTGTGGAACCAGCCGCTGAAGGGCAACTTCAACCAGCTCAGGAAGCTCAAGGCGAAGTACCCGAACCTGAGGCTGCTGATCTCGCTGGGCGGGTGGACGTGGAGCCGCTATTTCAGCGCCGCCGCCAGCACCGACGCCTCGCGCCGGGCGCTGGTCGCGTCGTGCCTGGACGTGTACATCAAGGGCAACCTGCCGGTGTCGTCCGACGGGGCGGGCGGCGCGGGCGCGGCGGCCGGCGTGTTCGACGGCATCGACATCGACTGGGAGTACCCCGGTGGCGGTGGGCTGGCGTACAACACCGTCAGCGCGGCCGACAGGCAGAACTTCACGCTGCTCCTGCAGGAGTTCCGCCGCCAGCTCGACGCGCTGAAACCCGGCTCTCTGCTCACCATCGCGGCGCCGGGCGGCGCGGACAAGATCGCCAACCAGGACCCGGCCGCGTACCGCGACGCCGTGAGCTGGGTGAACATCATGACCTACGATTTCCGCGGCGCGTGGGACTCGACCGGACCCACCAACTTCCACTCGAACCTGTACACCGACCCCAACGGCCCCGGCACCGCCCCTGCCAGGACGTACTCGGTGGACGCGGCCGTGACCGCCTTCCTGAACGCGGGCATGCCGGCCAGCAAGATCGTGATCGGCGTGCCCTTCTACGGACGCGGGTGGACCGGCGTGCCGGGCGCCGGCAACGGCCTGTACCAGAGCGCCACCGGGGCCGCCCGCGGCACCTACGAGGCGGGCATCGAGGACTACAAGGTGCTGAAAAATGCTCCCGGCACCGTGTACCGCAGCGGCGTGACCGGCCAGATGTGGAAGTACGACGGCACCACTTTCTGGAGCTACGACGACGAGACCGTGATCGCCGCGAAGATGGCGTACATCAAGTCCAGGGGTCTGGGCGGCGCGATGGCGTGGTCGCTCGACGGCGACGACGCGACCGGCACGCTGGCCCGGGCCATCTCGAACGGCCTGAAGTAAGCGCGCGCGAACGCCCGCCTCCGGCCAGGCCGGGGCGGGCGTGTTGTCATGGGGATCAGCCGCGCCGGGTCACACCGTCAGTGGTGAGCAGCGCGCCGTACAGCTCCGGCCGCCGGTCGCGGAAAAAGCCCATGCCGGCGCGGAACTTGCGGGCTTCCGCGAGGTTCAGGTCGTGCGTCAGCGGGCCTTCCTCGGTGTCGCCAAATTCCGCGACCAGTTCGCCGGTGTAGTCGCTGATGAACGAGTGCCCGTAGTACGTCTGCGACAGGCCGCCCACGACCTCCGTGCCGATGCGGTTGGCCGCGCCCACGTACGAGGAATTGCTGACGGCGTGCCCCACCATCGCCCGCTGCCACATGTGGTGGCTGTTGGGGCTCTCGACCTCGGCGGGCTCGCTGCCGATGGCGGTGGGGTAGAGCAGGAAATCCGCGCCCTGGAGCATCATCACGCGAGCCGTCTCCGGGTACCACTGGTCCCAGCAGATGCCCACGCCCACGCGCCCGTAGCGGGTGGGCCACACCCGGAAGCCGGTGTCGCCGGGGTTGAAGTAGTACTTCTCCTCGTAGCCGGGACCGTCGGGGATGTGCGTCTTGCGGTAGTTGCCGAGCACGCTGCCGTCCGCGTCGATGCATACCAGCGAGTTGTAGTGCGCCTGCCCCGCCGCCTCGAAGTACGACAGCGGCAGCACCACGCCCAGCTCCGCCGCGAGGTTCTGGAAGCGCCCCACGAAGGGGTGACCCTCCAGCGGGTGGGCCAGCGCAAAGTAGTCCTCGCGCTCCACCTGGCAGAAGTACAGGTTCTCGAAGAGTTCTGGCAGCAGGATCACCTGCGCGCCCTGCCGGGCGGCGTCCCGCACGTGCGCCTCGGCCCGAGCGACGTTGTCGTCCAACTGGTCCGTCACGTGCATCTGCACGACGGCGAGCTTCACGGTCTCAGGAGTGCGCGTCATGCCCAGGAGGGTAGCGGATGATCGGCAGGAGGAAGGTGCCCTGTGCGCCCGCCCGGCCGCCGGAACACGCTGGGGCCGGTGGTCCAGTCACGGCATGGCCGAGCCGTCCGCGGACCCCGATGCCGACCTGAGCCTCGACGTCTATGCCGCCCAGCTCCGCCTGGACCACCGGGACGCCGCCGCCCAGGCCAAGGCCCTCGCCGCCCGTGTGGCTGACCACCCGCACCGCCCAGGGCGGGTGGCCGTTCGGCGGCAGGGCGCTGAAGAAACTGCGGGTTGCGCTGGACGGCGACCACCTTCAGATCGTGGTGCAGGGCGGCCACGTGCACCACCGCACCGTGCACCACGTCGGCGGCATCGATCTCGCCCACCACGAGATCACCAGGAGGAGTGGATGCAGCGCGTCGCACACGTCCTCGCCCGGCAGTCCGCGCGGCTGGACGCGCAGGGCCCCGCCCCCCTCTAAGCGCCCGCGCCCCCAGGAGGCCCCATGGCCGTCAGTCAGGAAACGACCCTGCGCCTCGACGAGAACCGCCGCGACCTGTTCACCAGCGACCTGAGCGTCTCCGAATTCCTGCTGCTGGAGGACCTCGGCTACCAGCCGATCGGGCTGGCGATGGGCACCAGCGTCTACCACCTGGGCGTGCAGAACGCCCGCTGGCGGCAGAGTGTGGAACTGGACGTGCTGACGCAGGCCATGTACAGCGCCCGGCACCTCGCCATGACCCGCATGCAGGAGGAAGCCCGCCGGGCCGGCGCGACCGGCATCGTGGGCGTGCAGGTCAGCGAACACAGCCGCATGTGGGACAACCACGTCTTCGAGTTCCTGGCGGTGGGCCCCGGGATTCGCCGCGCGTAGACTGCCGCGGCGACCCTCCACACGACCCTGAGCCTCACGCTGGCGCGTCCCGGTATCCTGCGCGCATGACGCTCGTGCTGGGCTACGTTGGCGCGGCCTGCCTGCTCGCGGGCGGCGTGGGCTGGGGCGCACAGGTCTCGCGGCGGGGCGTGACGGCACCGATGCTGGCCCTGACCACGCTCCTGACCGGCGTCGGTCTGACCCTGAGCGCCCGGGCGTTCCTGGCCGGGGCGGACCTGCCCCTCACGCTCGGGGTGGTCGGGGCGCTCGCCGGGGCCGCGCTGATGGTGTTCACGCCGCGGGACTGACGGTGCGGCGTGACGCGGCCGGGCACCGCCGTCACAGCCAGCCCTTCTCCCGCGCGGTGCGGGCGGCCTCCACGCGGGTCTCCGCGCCGAGCTTCCCGATGGCCTCCGACAGGTAGTTGCGCACCGTGCCCTCGGACAGGCCCAGCGTGGCGGCGATGGCGGCGGTGCTCGCGCCGCCCTCGGCCGCGCGCAGCACCTGCCGCTCGCGGTCGGTCAGCGGATCGCTGTCGCCCCACGCCTCGGCTGCCAGCTGCGGGTCGATGGCCCGCCCGCCCGCGTGCACGCGCCGGATGGCGTCCGCGAGTTCGCTGGCCGGCGCGTCCTTGAGCAGGTATCCGCGCGCCCCCACGTCCAGCGCGCGGCGCAGGTACCCACCCCGGCCGAAGGTCGTGACGATCACCACCCGCGTGCCGGGCAGTTCGCGCGCCACCCGCGCCGCGAGGTCCAGGCCGCTCACGCGCGGCATCTCGATGTCCGTGACCAGCACGTCCGGCTTCAGGGCCAGCGCCCGTTCCCACGCCGCCTCGCCGTCCGGCGCGCCGCCCACGACCTCCAGGTCGTCCTCCAGCGACAGCAGCGCCGTCAGCGCCCCCAGCACCAGCGCCTGGTCCTCCGCGAGCAGGATGCGGATCACGGTGCCCCCCTCACGCCGTCACCAGACCCGTGACCGCCACGCCGCCGTCCTCGCCGGGCAGCGTGGCGGTCAGGGTGGTGCCGCGCGTGCCGTCGCGCTCCAGCGTGCCGCCGATGGCGCGCAGGCGTTCGCGCATGCCGGTCAGGCCGCTGCCCTCGGGGGATGTGCCGCCCACGCCGTCGTCGCGGATCACCAGCCGCCACCCGCGCCCCTGCGGCGTGAGGGTCACGGTGACCTCGTGTGCGCGGGCGTGCCGGACGACGTTCGTGACCGCCTCGCGCAGCAGCATGGCGGCGGTGTGCTCGGTCGCGGCGGGCAGGGCCGGCAGGGCGTGCGTGACGGTCAGGGTCACGCCGGCCGTGTCCAGCGCGACCTTGGCGCGGGCGAGTTCCGCGCTCAGGCCGCTGCCCCGGTACCCGCTGACCGCGGAGCGCACCTCCGACAGCGCCTCACGCGAGATGCGTTCGACCTCGCGGATCTCGGCGGCGGCGCGGGCCGGGTCGCGTTCGGCCAGCTTGCCCGCCAGTTCGCTCTTCAGCACGATCACGCTGAGGGTGTGGCCCAGCAGGTCGTGCAGGTCACGGGCAATGCGTTCGCGCTCCGCGTCGGCGGCGAGGCGCTCCTTTTCGGCCTGCACCTGGACGAGCCGCGCGTCGGCGATGTTGCGGCGGAACGACGCGTGGTTCGCGTACGCGGCGACCAGCGTGAACACCATGTTCGGCGCGAGCCACGCTAGGTCGTCCAGCGTGTACTGCCCGCCCCAGAACGGCACCAGCATGACCGCCACGTTCAGGACTGCCAGCCACAGCGCCGCCCCCACCCGGGCCTGGTACCCGATGATGCTGCCGCCGTAGATCAGGAACGCGGTCGCGCCGCCGCCCGTGACCGGCCACAGCAGAACGTACGCCACCAGCGCGTATGCCCAGCCGGCCAGCGCCCAGCCGGTCGTGTGCTCGGGGTCGCGGTAGAAGAACACCCGCGCGTATAGCGCCACGAAGCCCGCCGTGATTCCCCAGAACAGCGCCCACTGCGCCGCGGGCCGCGGGTGTTCGAAAAAGCCGATGACCGGGTAGGTCAGGAACACCAGCCACAGCAGCGGGAACCACGCCCACACCGCCCTGCGCTGCGCCGCCTTCATGCCCACCAGGGTACCCTCCCCGCACCTGTTGGCGGGGAGGGTCCGGTGGCCGGGGCCGGTCACTGCTCGCGGGCCTCGTCCCGGCGCAGGCCCCACGCGGCCAGCGCGCCGAAGATCACCGCGAAGGTGGCCAGGGCCAGCCAGTGCGCGGCCTCGCCGGACGTCTGGCCCGCCACGGTGCCGCGCGCGACGGCGCCCAGGTGGTACGCGGGCAGGTACGGCGCGAGCTTCTGCACGAAGGCCGGCATCTGGTCCAGCGGCGTGAACAGGCCCGAAGCGAAGGACATCAGCACGCTCACGAGGTTCGCGGTGATCTGCGCGCCGGTCGGCGTGACCAGAAATCCGATGCACAGGCCCAGCGCGATCAGCGGCACCATGCCCAGCAGCAGCTTGCCCAGCAGCAGCAGCGCGGTGCCCACGGGCATGGTGACGCCCCCGGCGACGTGCGCGAAGGTGTACAGCACGCCCAGGCTCAGGGCGCTGAAGCACAGCGCGGCCAGCAGCTTGCCCGCGAAGTACAGCGCGGTCGGCATGGGCGACGCCCGCAGCAGCCGCAGCCACCCGCCGGTGCGCTCCAGCGCGACCGCCGATCCGAACGAGAACATCGCCAGCGACAGCAGCGAGTACGCGCCGAAGTTCACCAGGATCAGCGGCCCGACCTTCAGGCCCTGGTCGGTGGTCTCGTTCACGGCGCTCAGGCCGAACAGCGCGAAGAACATCACCGGGAAGCCGATGGTGCCCACCGCGAACATCGGATTGCGCAGCATGCGCCGCAGTTCGGCGGCGGCCAGGGCGCCCAGCGCGGGCAGCCGGGGCGCGCGGCGGGCAGAGGGCGCGGGGGCGGGCAGGTCGGTGGTGCGGACGGCGGGAATGGTCATGCGATCACGTCCTTGGGGGCCTGGGCGGCGGTGAGGGAGAGGAAGGCGTCCTCCAGGCTGGCGCGGCTGACCTCCAGTTCGGTAAACGGCGTGCCCTGCTGAACCAGTGCGGTGAGCAGCGCTTCGGGCATGCGGGTGCGCAGGTCGGCGTGTCCGTGGGCGTCCACGTCGGCCGTGTCCACGCCCGGCAGGCGGCGAAGCTCGGCCAGCACCAGATCCGACGTGAAGCGCACCCGCGCGCCGCCCGCCTGGGAGCGCAGCTGTTCCGGCGTACCGTCCGCCAGCACCGCGCCCGCGTTCATCACGACCACGCGGTCCGCGGCGCGCTCCGCTTCCTCCAGGTAATGCGTGGTGAGCAGGATGGTGCGGCCGGCGTCCTTCAGGTCCGTCACGGCCGCCCAGAAGGCCTGACGGCTCTGCGCGTCCATGCCGGTCGTCGGCTCGTCGATCAGCAGCACCTGCGGGTTGCCCACCACGGCCAGCGCGAAGGCCAGCCGCCGCTTCTGCCCGCCGGACAGCGCACCTGCGCGGCGCCCGGCCACGCTGCCCAGGTCCGCCAGTGCGAGCGCCTGCGCCGTGCCCAGCGGGGCCGGATAGAAGCGCGCGAACAGCTCCACCGCCTCGCGCACCGTCAGGGCGGGCGGCAGGGCGCTCTCCTGCGGCATCGAGCCGATGCGGCGGCGCACGTCGTCCTGCCGGGGGTTGCCGCCCAGCACGCGCACCTGCCCGGCCGTGGGCGCGCCCAGGCCCAGCATCAGCGAGATCGCGGTGGTCTTGCCGGCCCCGTTCGGCCCCAGCAGCGCCGTCAGTTCACCGGCGCGGATGTCCAGGGTCAGGCCGCGCAGCGCCGTGACCTTCCCGAAGGTCTTGTCCACGCCCGTCAGCTCGATCGCGTTCGTCATGCCCACAGGGTGCGCCGGTGACCGCTGCGGCTGTAGTGCTCGGTGTCAGGCGCGCGGGGTGACAGGTGTCATATCGGCCCGGTCGGCAGGGCGCCGGTGCGGCGCTGGGCTGGCCGGAGGTCGGGCACGCGGCCCCGCTCAGCGGGCGATGTCCACCCGGAAGTCCTCGCGGTACTCGGTGACGTTGTTGGCGCTGTCGTAGACCTGCACGGTCACGGTGTGCGCGCCGTTGTCCTGCGCGGTGAAGTACTTGGCGTACGAGTTGTACGCGGTGCCGTCCTTCACGAAGGCCTTGCCGTCGATGGTCAGCACGACCTCGGCCACGTTCACGTCGTCACGGGTGGAGAGCTGGAAGAACACGTTGCCCTCCTCGCGCAGCGTCTGGGGGAACATCATCATGCTCACCTTCGGCGCCTGCGTGTCGGCCCGGGCAGCCGCGCCCGGCACTGCCTGGGCACTGGGGGCCGGCGCGGGCGTCTGCATGCTGCCGCAGCTGGTGGCGAACACGGCGATCACGGCGATGACGGCGGAGATGACGGGTGCGTTCATGATGGACTCCAGGGAACACGGCCACGACCCCGGACAGGCGGATGGCCGCGCGGGTGGGTCGGTGGAAGGGCAGAGCACGCCACGCCGGTCGTCGGGGACGCCGGGGGTGCTGTACACAGCGGTGGGGCCGGGACGGAACGCCCGGACAGGCCTGCGATGACGCCGCCTTTGCGGTCGCGTCAGAGGCGCGGGATCACGGCAGGTGCTGGCTGGCCGCGGCCGTCAGGCGCGCGCAGGGGCACCGCAGTGGATCGGAGGGTGGGGGGACAGCCGGAGCGTGTCGATGCATCTGAGAACTCCTCGTGCAGCCGGAGCCGCAGAGTATGGAGCCAGGTCCTGTGCACAGGGCAGGGGACAGGGCGGTCGAAAAGCCGGTCGCACCACTAGCTCCACGCGTCCCAGGTGCCCGCATACAGGACGACGCTTCATCGCTTCTTCCCGCCTGATGTTCTTCAGCGAGGCTTTGATGTTGCCGTACGGCCTCTTACAGCCGTGGCACCGCCGGCTCCGGCCGCCCTTCATGACCGGACCCGGCCCTTCATGAACATCCGGTGGCCTCCGGACGGTCTGGGGGTCGAGGCAGGGTTTTCTGCACCTGGAGCGGGATTTCCGGGCAATGTGGGAGTGGCCGCCCGGTGCGCGAACGCTGGCGACCGGGCGGGCCGCATGAAGACCAGTCTTCGCGCAGATGCCGGCGACGTGTCAGACACATCGACATGGATGGTCGATCCCGCCGCGGCCTCAGTGGAACGGGCAGCCGACCCGGACCGGGGCATCCCACGGCGCGGGCACCCGCTCGAAGTTCGGCGTGTCCTCGCGGTCGTCATAGGCGCGGTGCCACACGGGCGTCGTGGCGGGCGACACGGGCGGAATCAGCCACGACCAGCGCCCGCGCACGCCGCGTCCGGCCCGGGCCTCGCGCGCCTCGAAGCGCGTGAACTGCCGCGTCACGGTGTGGTGATCGACCACCTTCACGCCCGCCGCCGCGAAGGACTCCAGCACCGCCACGTTCAGTTCCACCAGCGCCCGGTCGCGCCACAGCGTCCGCTCGCGGCGCGTGTCCAGGCCCAGGGCCGCCGCCACCCGCGGCAGCAGGTCGTAGCGGTCCGCGTCCGCGAGGTTGCGCGCGGCGATCTCCGTCTGCACGTACCAGCCGTTGAACGCACACGCCAGCCGTACGCCGCCCACGTTCAGGTCCATGTCGCTGATGACCGGCAGGGCGTGCCACTTCACGCCCAGCGCCCCGATCCCGGGGTAATCCGGGTGCGTGATGGGCACCTCGTGCACGGCGTCCGCGGGCAGCTCGAAAAGCTCGGTGCGCCGCCCCGACTGGATGGCGATGGGCAGCACGTCGAACGGCGTGCCCGCTCCACCGGCCCAGCCGAGCGAGCGCAGGAACGCGGTCAGGCGCAGGTTCACCGGATCGCCCGTGACCGTGCCGTCCGCGTTCGGGTACGCGGCGTAGCGGATGAGTTGCGGGTTCAGGACACGCACGCCCGGCGCGAACACGCTGATCCGCGGGCGGATCGCCCCGCCGGCGAACGCGCCGTGCAGGTGCTCGATCAGGTGCGCGGCCACCTCGGCGGGGTCGGTCACGCCGCGCAGGTCGTGCACGTCCAGCGCGGCCCACGGCAGGCGGCCCACGCAGCGCGTGGAGTTGCGCCACGCCACCCGCGCCGCGAAGGCCAGCTCCTCGGCCGTGGGCGTGAACCCCTGCGCGCGGACCGCCTCCAGCCGGGCGTCCAGCCCCGGCCGGCGCCGTTCCGCGTGGAACTGGGTCAGGAAGGCGGCCGCGTCCTGGTCCAGGGTGGCGGGGGTGGGCGCGGCGGTCATGGCGCCACCGTAGCGGGGGCGGCGCGGGGAAATGTCCCCGGAGGCAGCGCCGCGCCCTGGCCTGTGCCCCAACCCCTGCGCAGTGCCCTAGCCTCCGCGCCGGTCCCCGCATGCCGGACTCGCTACAGTGACCGCACCGGCCGCGCTCCGCCCCCGGGCAGGAGCCGGCGCACGGGAGGCTGAACGCATGAAGTACGTTTCCACGCGCGGCATCACGACCCTGGGCCGCTTCACCGACGTCCTGCTGATGGGCCTCGCCCCGGACGGCGGGCTGGCCATGCCGGAACGCGTTCCGACATTCAGCGCCCAGGAACTCGAGGGCCTGCGGCATCTGGAGTACCCGGACCTGGCGTACCGGATCATGCGCCCCTTCATCGACGACGTGCCGGACGCCGACCTGCGCCGCATCCTGCGCGACACGTACACCCCGGCCGTGTTCCACAGCAAGGACATCACCCCGCTGACTCCACTGGGATCTTCGGGGCTGTACCTGCTGGAACTGTCGAACGGGCCGTCGCTGGCGTTCAAGGACGTGGCGATGCAGTTCCTGGGGCACATGTTCGAGTACGTGCTGGAGGCTCGGGGCGAACACCTGAACATCCTGGGCGCGACCTCGGGAGACACGGGCTCGGCCGCCGAGTACGCCATGCTCGGCAAGGGGCGCGTGAACGTGTTCATGCTCTCGCCACACGGCCGCATGAGCGCGTTCCAGCAGGCGCAGATGTACTCGCTGGCGGAGCCGAACATCTTCAACATCGCCCTTCAGGGCGTGTTCGATGACTGCCAGGACCTCGTGAAGGCCGTGAACGCCGATCACGGCTTCAAGGCCCGCTTCGACATCGGCGCGGTGAACTCCATCAACTGGGCGCGGGTGCTGGCGCAGGCCGTGTACTACTTCAAGGCCTACTTCGCCCTGAACCTCCCCGCCGGTGCCGAGGCCGACTTCAGCGTGCCGTCGGGCAACTTCGGCAACGTCTTCGCCGGGTACCTCGCCCGGCGCATGGGCCTGCCCATCGGGCAGCTGATCGTCGCCAGCAACGAGAACGACGTGTTGCACGAATTCTTCTCGACCGGCGTGTACCACGTCCGCCCGGCCGAGCGGGTCGCGGCCACGTCCAGCCCCAGCATGGACATCGGCAAGGCCAGCAATTTCGAGCGCTACCTCTACGCCATCACCGGCAACGACGCCCCGCAGACGCACGGCTGGTGGGGCGAGGTCGGCCAGGGCCGCCCCGTGGACCTGCGCGGCACGCCCCACTGGGACGCCGTGAAGGCCAGTGGCCTGCGCGGAGGGCGCAGTACCCACGCCGACCGCCTGAACACCATCCGGCGCCTCGACCAGACGTACGGCCGCCTGATCGATCCGCACACCGCCGACGGCGTGCTGGTGGGCGAGGTTTACCGCCGCCCCGGCGTGCCGATGGTGTGCCTGGAGACCGCGCTGCCCGCCAAGTTCGAGGAGACCGTGCAGGAGGCCGTGGGCCGCCTGCCGGAGCGCCCGGAGCGGTTCGAGGGCATCGAGCGGCTCGACAAGCACTTCGACGTGCTGCCGAACGACGTCGAGACCCTCAAGGCGTACATCGCGCAGAAGCTGGCGGGCAGGGCCCAGGGCTGAGCGGACGTTCCGGCCGACGCTGACCATGGGGCATCCAGCACTCGCCGCCGGTGTCCAGCTGCTGGTGATGGTCGCCGTTTTCCTGCTGGTGGGAGAGCGGCGGTTCGCTTCTGTCTACGGCAGTCTGCTCGGGACCGGCCTCGCGCTGTTCGGCGCGTGGTGGGTCGCCGTGAACTGGCGGCGGTTCCGGGCACACCGTCTGCGGGTCGGGTGGGCGGTCGTGGCCGTGCTGGCCTCCGGCACGGGCTTGACCTGTTTCGGCCTGTTCTTGCTGTGGAGGGCCCTGAGTGGGCAGCTGCGTTGACGCGGCTCGGCGCGCCGCCCCTACACTGACTTCAGATGGATCGCCGTCGCCTGAGCCTGCTGCTGGCCCTGATCCTGGGGCTGGTGGGCTTCGGCACGGTGGGGTACCGCGTGCTGGAGGGCTGGAGCTGGCTGGACTGCGTGTTCATGACGGTCATGACCCTGACCACCGTCGGGTACGGTTCGCCGGGGCCACTGCACACGGACGGCAAGGTGTTCAGCACACTGCTGATGCTGGTGGGGATCGGGCTGATGCTGTACCTGCTGACCCTGCTGGCCGAGACGGTGGTGCGCGGCCTGACCGACCCGGCGTCGGTGCAGCGCCGGAAGGAGCGGAAATTGATACACCTCAGGGGTCACACGGTGGTGTGCGGGTACGGGCAGGTGGGCGAGGCGGTGTGCGCCGCCCTGCGCGCCGCGAAGCGCGAGGTGGTGGTGATCGACCACCGCCCGGAGCACCTGGCGTGGGCCGAGGCACAGGGCATCCACACGCTGGTGGGCGACGCGACCGACGAGGACGTGCTGCGCCGCGCGGGGGCCGAGCGGGCGGCGTCGCTGGTGAGCGTGATCAACTCCGATCCGAGCAACCTGTACGTGGTGCTGTCCGCCAAGGGCCTGAACCCGCAGCTGCGGGTGATCGCGCGGGCGAGCGACGAGTCGGCGGCCCGCAAGATGCGCCGCGCCGGGGCGGACGAGGTCGTGAACCCGTACCAGCTGAGCGGCAACCGCATCGCGGCGATGATGCTCGCGCCGCGGCTGGCCCGGCTGCTGAGCGGCGACGTGACCAGCGAGCACTTCGCCGTGCGCGAGGTCAGCGTGCCGGAGACCCTGGTGGGCCGCACGGTGGCCGACCTGGGCCGCGAGACGGGCGCGCTGGTGGTCGCGGTGTGGCGCGGCGGGCACCCGGTCGTGGCCCGCCCCAACGAGGTGTTGCAGACCGGTGACGCGGTGCTGGTGGCGGGCGCGGTGGCGGAGGTGGACGCCGTGGAGGCCGCCCGCCCGGCGTGACCTCCCTGATCCGGCGTGACCTGAACGTTCCATGTGCGTTCTGGACGGCGGTTCAGCGTGTGAAGGGGCACCCTCCGCACGGCCACGGCCCCCTAGACTCCGCGCATGCCTGAAACGACCGACGTCTACCTGGATTTCCTGTGCCCCTACGCCTGGCGTGGCGTGGAACTCGCGGCCGTGCTGCGCGCGCAGGGCGACGCGTTCCGGCTGCGCCACTATTCGCTGGTCGAGGGCAACCACGCCGCGAACCAGAAGGGGCACACCTGGAGCCTGGCCGATCAGCCGCTGGACGCTCCGGAGGGCGAGGGATACATGAAGCACCAGACGCCCAGCCTGCGCGCCTTCCTGGCCGCGACGGCCGCCGCCCGGCAGGGCGAGGACGCCGCGTGGGCCTTCACCCTGGCCCTGTTCCGCGCGCACCACGAGCAGAAGCGTCCGCTGGACGACGCGGCGATCGCGGACGCCGCCCGCGAGGCGGGACTGGACGCCACCCGGTTTGGGCAGGACCGGCAGGACGAGGCTGCTCTGCGGCAGACCCTTCACGCCGAACAAGACGCCGCGCGCGAGGTCGGCGTGTTCGGCACGCCCACCTTCGTGCTGCCCGGCGGCGAGGCCGCGTACTACCGCTTCGAGCAGCTGACCCGCGATCCCGCCGTGGCCCGCGAGTGGTGGAACCTGTACCGCACGGTGCTCCAGCACGGCGCCGGCATCGGCACCATCAAGCGCGCGAAGAACCGCCCCGCCGCCCGCGTGGCCTGACGTCGCCCGGCGGGTTCACGCCAGCGGTTCGACGTGCACGGCGGTGCCGTACGCGAGCACCTCGGTCACGCCGTCGGTGATCTCGTTCGCGTCGTAGCGCATGGCGATCACGGCGTTGGCGCCCAGCGCGCGGGCGTGCTCGACCATCAGCTCGAAGGCCTCCTGCCGCGCCTTCTCGGCCAGCTCGGTGTACAGGGTGATGTTGCCGCCCAGCAGCGTCTGGAGCGAGGCACCCACCTGCCCCAGCACGCTGCGCGAGCGCACGGTCAGGCCACGCACCACGCCCAGTTCCCGCGTGACGCGGTGGCCCTCGAGGTGGGTGGAAGTCGTGGTCATGAAGGCCTGCCATGTGCGTCCGGTCATGCCGCGGGTACGCGCCGGCGCGTGGTGGAGTTGCCGGCGTTACCCGCCGTCCAGACCCAGCCGCCGCGCGACCTCGCCCGTGGGCCGCTTCAGGCCGCTGCGGACGTCCATGTACTCGCGGTACACGTCGTCGAAGCTGTGGATCAGCACAGCCATCACGCCGTGGTCCCCGATCTCCAGCCCCTGGAGGCGGAAGCCGGCGCGCAGTTTGGGCAGCAGCACGGCCGTGTTCGTGGCGTGGTGCGCGCTGCGCACGAGGTCGTAGCCCTGCCCGCGCAGGAACGCGAGGATCACCGGCAGCAGCCGCGTGTACAGGCCCCGGCCCCGGTGCGCGGGCAGGAAGGCCGTGTTCGTCATGTACGCCGTGCGCGCGTTCCACTGCCGCGAGGACTGCCACCCCACCACGTGGCCGCCGTGCGCGACCAGCCACGCGTACTGCGGGACATCTGGCGGGGCGTGCCGGCCGGCGTGCGGCCACTCGAACGACACGGTGTCGTACACGGCGGCCTCCAGCTGCGCGTAGACCGCGCGGTATGTGGCCTCTGGCACGGCGTGGAGGGTGTACTCGCCGCCCAGATCGACCCCTGCACTCGCGTCATCGGGCAGGGGGATCACGGGGACCGGCGGGGCCGGCGGCTGGGGGAGGGCCGACACGCCCAGGCGCCGGGCCGTGTCGCCGTGTGCCTGCGCGAAGCCGCTGCGGACGTGCATCGCGTCCCGGTACGCGGCGTCCAGGCTCAGGGTCAGCGCCACGTTCACGCCGCCCTCGTACAGGTTCAGGCCCTGCACCAGGAAGCCCGCGCGCAGCTTGGGGATGATCACGCGGTTGTTCGTGGCGCGGTGGTGGCTCTGCACCAGCGTGTACCCGGCGGTCCGGAAGGCGTCCAGCACGTGCGGCAGCAGCCGTGAATACAGCCCCTGGCCCTGGTGCGCGGGCAGGATGCCGGTGTCGGCCATGGAGACCGTGCGCTCGTCCGTGCGGTGCGAGTACTGCCAGCCGACCACTTCCTCTCCGTGGGAGATGCCCCACGTGAAGGTCTCGCCCAGCGGCGGCGCGCTCAGGGTGGGCGGCCCGAAGGCGTAGCCCCACGTGCCGCCGAAGATCTGCCCCTCCAGCCGCGCGCACGCGGCGCGGTACCCGTCCAGCGGAATCGGCCGCAGGGTGTACCCGCCGCCGAGGTCGGTCACTCCCCGGTCCACACCGTGCCCGCCGGCTGCTGCTGGGTCACGCAGTGGAAGCTGCCGCCCCCCTCGATGATCTCGCGGCTGCTCAGGCCGATCACCTCGCGGCCCGGGAACAGCGGCGTCAGGATGTCCAGCGCAGAGGCGTCGTTCGGGTCGCCGTACTGCGGCACGACCACGAAGCCGTTGCCGATGTAGAAGTTCGCGTACGTGGGGGGCAGCCGGCCCTCGGCGCCCTCCAGGTGGGTCTCGGGAAGCGGCAGCTCCACGATCCGGAAGGGCCGGCCGTCCAGCGTGGTCATGGCGCGCAGGGCTGTCAGGTTCCGCGCCATCACCGCGTGGTTCGGGTCGTCCTGATCGCTTTCCACGCTGGTCACGATGGTCGACTCGTCCACGAAGCGGGTGATGGTGTCGATGTGGCCGTCGGTGTGGTCGTTCTCCAGGCCGCCGTCCAGCCACAGCAGCTGGCGCACGCCCAGCGTGTCCGCGAGCAGGACGGCGTAGCCCTCCTCGGTCAGGCCGGGATTGCGGGTGTCCGTCAGGAAGCACGAGCGGGTGGTCAGCCCCACGCCCGCGCCGTTCACCTCCAGGCCGCCGCCCTCCAGCACGAAGGGCAGCGCCCAGCGCCGCGCGCCGAGATGAGCAGCCACGTACTCGGGCACGCGGTCGTCGTTCTGGAAGTGGAATTTGCCTCCCCACGCGTTGAAGCGCCAGTCGGTCAGGGCCAGCTCGCCCCCGTCGCGGCGCACGAAGATCGGGCCGTTGTCGCGCAGCCACACGTCGTCCAGCGGCACGGCGTGGTACGTCACGTCCGCGCCCGCCAGCCGCGCGCGGGCGTCGGCGCTACTCTCGGCGTCGCGCACCAGCAGGTGGACCGACTCGAAGGAGGCGATGGTGCGCACCAGCCCGGCGAACTCGGCGCGCACGCCCTCCAGGTGGCCGAACCACAGGTCGTCGTCCGCGGGCCAGCTCATCCACGTGGCGGCGTGCTCGGCCCACTCGGGCGGCATGGCGAAGCCCAGGTCGCGCGGGGTGGCCTCGGGGGCAGCGGTGTCGGTCATGTCCGGCATTAAACCAGACGCCGCCCACGTCACTGTTCGGCTGGCCTTCAGCCGGGCGTGTCGCTCAGCGTGACGCGCAGGGGCACACGTTTCCCGATCTCCACGTCGCTCGCCCCGGAGATGCCCAGGCCCGGCCACGCGCCGCCCACGGCGGGAAACTGCACGCGCACCAGCCGGACGCGGCGGCCCTCGCCCACCAGCAGCGTGGCCTTCAGTTCCCCGGCGCGGACGCAGCGCGCATTGATCGGGCAGCGGCTGTCCTGCACGCGCAGCAGCGTGACCGTTCGGGTTCCCAGGTGGCCCGTCTGGCCGGGGGTGAGGGTCACGCTGGCGGCGCCGGCCAGGGACGTGCCGGCCAACAGCAGGAGGGACAGCAGGCGCTTCATAACCGCAGTGTGCGGGTCTGGCCTGAAGGGAGCCTGATGCCCGCGGACCTCAGCCGATCAGGGGGGCGTCCTCGGTGCCGGCCAGCGCGTGGAAGTGCGCGGCCTTCTCGCGCAGGTTCATGGCGCCGTAGCACTCCGCCAGCCGCAGCGCGAAGAACTGCGTGGCGCGGATGTCCTCGCGCTGTTCGGCGGATTCCAGGCACTCGCGGTAATGCAGCACGGCCAGGTGGTACTGCGCCGCCTTGGCGGCGTGCTCGGCCCGGCAGTGGCTCATGCGTAGGGACACGATGTCCCGCCGGTCGCTGCTGACGGCCTTCATAGGCGGCAGTGTAAGCTGCCCGCGGCCCGTGTGAATGAAAGATGAAGCAGCATTGCCATCGTCATACACGCACTTTTTCGGCATACAGCGAAATCCGCGCTGTCTATTACTGCAACGCGGCACGCTGTTGCACAGGTGGTCGGGACCACCGCCGAGCTGCGCTCCTCAGCGCACCGTGGCGCGCACGCCCAGGGTCGGCAGGATGACGTCGCCCAGAGTGACCCGCAGTTCCGCGCCCAGCGGGGCGGACGTGCTCAGCGGCAGGTCCAGCGCCAGTTCCGGAATCAGCAGGGTGGCCTGGGCGCCCCGGCGGTCCACCACGATGCCCGTCCACTCGCGCTCCGGGTGCGCGGCCACGAAGCGCAGGGTGTGGTGGCGGCGGCTGGCGCGCTCGGCCTGCCGCGTGGCGTCCGCGTTCAGGCCTGCCTGCGCGATGTGCGACGCCATCACCCGACCCGGCATGGGATCGGCGCCCGCCAGGAACGCGCGCAGCTGCTGGTGCACCACCAGGTCCAGGTAGCGGCGCATGGGACTGGTGACCTGCACGTACAGGTCCAGGCCCATGCCGTGGTGCGGGCCGGGCGCCGGCTGAAAGCGGGTGCGGGCCAGGGTGCGCCGCCGCGCCCAGTGCGCGCTGAGCGACTCGCCGCGCACGCTGCGGGTCGGGTGGTCCTGCGTGGCGTAGGGCACCGGAATGCCGTTGTCGTCTGCGAAGATCGCCGCGCCCCAGCCGGCCAGCGTCATGCATTCCTGCACCACGAAGCGCATCTCCGGTTTGGGCAGGGGCGTGATGGTCACGCCGTGCTCGTCGGCCTTCAGGCGGACTTCCGGCAGGTCGATGCTCAGGGCGCCCTCGGCCTCGCGCAGGGTCCGGCTGGCCCGCGCGAGACGCTGCAACGCCACGAAGGGGGCCTCGCCCGCGTCCAGCCGCGCCTGCGCCTGCGTGTACGTCACGCGCGTGACGCGCACGGTGGTGAGCTGCACGTCCACCGCGTCCGCGTTGCCCTCGGCGTCCAGGTCCAGCGACACCGACAGGGCGGGCGAGGTCGGGTGCAGCCCCAGTCCGGCCTGCTCGACCAGCGCGTCCGGGAGCATGCCGGTGGTGGAGTCCGGCAGGTACAGCGTCGCGCCGCGCGAGCGGGCCGCCTCGTCCAGGGCGCTGTCCGGCGGGACCAGGGCCGCCACGTCCGCCACGTGGACCCACAGGCGCGTCAGGCCGCCCGGGAGCAGCTCGATGCTCACCGCGTCGTCGGGGTCGCGGTTGCCCTCGTCGTCGATGGCCCACGCGTCCAAGTGCGTCAGGTCCACGCGCGGCTCGTCGGGGAAGGGCGGCACCGGCAGGTCGAGGGGCGTCGTGGTCGCGTGCAGCCGGTCCGCGTAGGGCGTGCGGGCCTCGCTCCACACGCCGGTGCGCAGCAGCAGTGCGTGCGCGGCCTCTGGCGTCTCGCTGTGGCCCAAGTCGCGCAGGGTGCGGCTCTTGTCCTGCTTGCCGCGGGCGAGCAACTCGACCTCTGTGCGCTGGGCGGGGTTGAGATCCGGCAGCTGGGCGGTCATCTGCGCTCAGGATAGACGCTCGGCCAACTGGCGCGTGCGTGTAAACCTAAACCTTCCAATCTGTCTGATGAACCTGCCTGCCGAGGAGCTGAACGGCTGCGACGTCTCAGATCAGCCCACAATCTGCCGGGGTATGGAAAGTTGAGATTGACAATCTAGAAGATCTGTGTTTCTATTGTGTCAGGAGGAGCACATGAGTGACAGCACCCAACCCGAGGAATTCCGTGCTCAGGTCGAACGTCTGGTGGCCGAAGGCAAACTCACCGCCGAGGAAGCGCAGGGCCTGCTGGGCAGCGACGACACCGCCCGGCCCGAGGGCGCCGGCGCCCTGCAACTGCGCGAACTGCCGGACGGCACCGACCCCGGCGACGTTCCCCCGGACCTGCTTCTGCACGTGACCGGCTACACCCTGCAGGTCGTGACCGACGGCAGCCTCGGCGCGCCGCAGCTCCACGCCAACGAAGACGGCCGCCTGGTGCTGGAGGCCACGCCGCAGGGCTGGCGCGTCGCGCGGCAGCGCGGCCAGCAGCACAGCGGCTGGAACGGCGTCAAGGCGATCCTCAGCGTGCCCTTCGCGCCCCGCCACGTGAGGGCCGAGGTCAGCGGCGGCAACCTGACCCTGCCGGACCTGGGCGGCGAGATGCTGGCCGACGTGAACGGCGGCAATGTCCGCATGGGCCGCGCCGCCAGCCTGAAGGCCGACGTGAACGGCGGGAACCTGACCGCTGCCGATATGGGCGGCCCCACCCACCTGAACGTGAACGGCGGCAACCTCAGCCTGACCGGCGCGCACGCCCTGAACGCCAGCGTGAACGGCGGCAACCTCAAGTGGGCCGGCGTGCTCAGCGGCGGCGACCACCGCGTGGAAGTCAACGCCGGGAACGCCACCCTGCACCTGATGGAGGGCAGCTCGCTGCGCGTGGACGCCGACGTGACCGTCGGGGCCTTCAAGGCCGACTTCCCCACCCAGAAGAGCGGCTCGTTCGTGACCACCCGCCACAGCGGCCAGCTCGGCAGCGGCGACGCGCACCTCAGCTGCAGGGTCGCGGCCGGCCAGGTCCGGCTCCAGACCGCGTAGCGCTGTTTCCGTCCGGCACCCGGCATTCCCGCTCCTCATCCCGCCCTGGAGGCCCCATGATGACCACTCCCCACCCCACCGGCCCATCTGTCACCAGCTGGCGTGTGCGGCGCCGGTTGCCGGACACCGCCCTGCGCCCCATCGCCAGCGTGCGCTCTGCGCCGCCCACCCTGTGGCAGCGCGTGAGGGCGGCGCTGTGGACGACCCCCACGCTGGAGCAGCTGTACGCCCGCCAGCGGCGCCACGCCGACCCCGACGCCACCCGCCCGGTGATGACCGTGGGCGGCCACCTGGCCCTTCCGTCCGTCCCGGACCTGACCCGGCCCACCCGCCGCGTTCAGGCCGACCTGCCCTGACCCGATCTGTCCTGGGCGGCAGCCGCCGCTCACACACGAAAGAGGCCCTATGAAAGAGAAAGTCAAACGGATTCTCGACCTGGTGCGCGGCGGGAAACTCACCCTGGAGGACGCCGCGCCGCTGCTCGCCGCCCTGAGTTCCCGGCTCGCGCTGACCGACAGTGACCGCGAACTCGTCGCCTCGCTGCTTGCCCGCGAGGAACTGGACACCGGTCAGGTCGCCGAGCACCTGCTGCTGCTGCGCGGCCTGAGGGACAGCATGCCCAGCCCGCCCCCGCCGCCCCAGCCGCCGCGCCGTCCCCAGGTCGTGATCGGGGGCTCCCGCGTGCGCGGGCTGGACGACCTGGGAGATCGGCTGGCCGCACGGATCGAGCAGGTGGCCGCGCAGTTCGCCGGCCGCGCCGAACGCTTCGGAGAGGACGTGGAGGCCCATATGGACCGCTTTGCAGACGAACTCGAACGCGCTGTGGAAGGGTCGGCGCCCCGCTCGGGCGGCCGCGGCCCCTCGGCCCGCATCCTGCGCATCCAGGTCGAATCCCAGCACGGCGACGAGTACAGCGCCAACATCCCCGTGAGCCTCGCCGGGCACCTCGACCGCCTGATTCCCCCGCACGGCCAGGCCGCGCTGGAGAGCGCCGGCTTCACCCTGGATGCCCTGCGGCTGCTGATCGAGGCCAGCCCCGGCCCCGGCCCCCTGATCGACGCCGAGGACCAGCACGGCAACGAAGTGCACATCTCCCTCAAATGACGCACAGAGCAGGGCGCAGAGGGCGGAGGAGAGGCATCCATGGTGCCCTCTGCCCTCTGCCCTCTGCCTTGTGCATAGAGTGACCCGTATGCGCCCCCTGCCCCTGCCCTTTCCGGACGAGACCGAATCGCCCCTGGTGACGGAACTGCGCTTTCCGACGAGCGGCGTCACCGTGCGCGGCGTCTTCGAACTGAACGAATTCGCGGTGCTCACGCCGGACAACCTGGAGTTCCTGCGGCTGTACATCCGCGTGCGCGGCAACCTCAAGGAGGTCGAGCGCGTGCTGGGCGTCAGCTACCCCACGGTGCGCGCCCGCTTCGACACGCTGCTGCGCGCCATCGGCTACGAGCCCGAACTCGCCGATCCGCACGCCGAGGTGCTGAGCAGCCTGGAGCGCGGCGAGATCACGCCCGAGGAAGCCGCCCGCAAGCTGCGGCGCTGACCGGTCGGCATCTTCAGAAGACCTTGCTGCCGATCTTCGCCTCTGCCGCCGGGGTCAGGAACGTTGCCTCGCCACTCGGCGCGCCGGGAAGCTGCACGCCCAGCACCAGCACCTCGGACGCCTCGCCACCGATCTCGCGCGGTTCGAAGTTCAGCACGCCCACGACCTGCCTGCCCAGGAGTTCCGTCGCCGCGTGCCCGGTGAAGCGGCCGATGCTGACGCGCCGCCCGAACTTCCCGAAGTCGATGGTCAGCCGGTACGACGCCTTCGGTGCCCCCACTGCCGGCTGCACGTCCACGACCCGGCCCACGCGGATGTCCAGTCGGCCCAGGGTCTCGTCGAAGCCCACGGTGTCCTTCACTTCGGTCGCCATGCGGCATGCTGTCACGCGTCCGGGTGGCGGCGTCACAGCAGAATTCAGAGGCATCCTTTGTGCCCCTCGACGGCACTGAAATCCGCTGTCAGACCAGGATGCCCAGGTCGTCCCAGACCATCCGGATCTCGGTGAGCGGACCGTCGGTCTTCGAGCCGGCCTCGCGTGCGCCCTGCCGGACGTACCACGCCCGCGTGGGGTTGGCGTCCAGCACCCACAGGGCGAGGGTGCGTGCCCCGGCGTTCCGCGCGGTCCCCGCGGCGGCCCGCAGCAGCGCCCGGCCGGTGCCGTGGCCGTGCGCGGCCCGCAGGGTGTACAGCGCGCCCAGTTCGGCGTCGTAGCCGGGATGGTCGCGGGGCGGCCCGACCGCTGCGAAGCCCACCACGGCGTCCTCCGTCGCCGCCACCACGACGGCCGTGGGACCGCGTTCCAGCACCTCGGTCCACATCGCCGTGCGCCGTGCCCGCATGTCGTCGCCGGTCATGCGGGCCAGGATGTCGGCGGGCATCAGGCCGGTGTAGGTCTCACGCCAGCTCGTGACGTGCACATGGGCGATCCCCAGAGCGTCGTCCAGCGTGGCGGGGCGGATCGTGACCGGCATGTGGGCAGCATAGAAAACGGCGCGGACCTTCGCCTGCGCCGTTCGGCCTGGGGTGGGTCCGCTCAGTTCCCCTCGTCGATGTAGCGGCGCAGGGCGTCCATCCGCACCACGATGGGCGTGCGGGCGCGGACGATGGCGCCGTCCTGCTTGAGCTTGCCCAGCGAGTGGCTGACGGTCTCGCGGGTCGCGCCGACCATCCGTGCGATGTCCTCCTGGTTGAGCTTGAGGTTGAGTTCCACGCCCTGGTTGTGGGGCCGCCCGAACTCGCGCGCCAGCCGGTAGAGCAGGCTGGCGACGCGTTCGGGGGCCGAATACGCGTTGACGGTGGCCGTCCACGCCTGCGCCTCGAAGAAGCGCGCGGCCATCAGGCGGATGAGCTTCATGGCGAGGTCCGGCTTGGTGTTCAGGAGTTTTTGCAACTCCGCGCGCGGCAACACGATCAGGACGGTGCGTTCGAGGGCTTCGGCCTGGGTGGGCCGGCGCTCCTCGGGTTGCAGCAGCAGCTCGCCGAAGGTGTCGTGCTGGCCGATCACGCCCAGGATGGCTTCCTTGCCGTTGGGGAAGAGCTTGCTGATCTTGACGAGCCCGCTACGCACGAAGTAGAGCGCGTCGGCGGGATCGTCCATACGGTAGATGACCTCGCCGGGCTGGAACGAGCGGTAGGGCGTCGTGGCGGCCACGCGTTCCAGTTCAGCCAGTTCTAGGTCGGCAAACAATTCTGTTCGCTTGAGATGCCAGACCAGGCTTGGATAGTTCATGATCCGTTACAGGATACCTGAAACGGTTCTGCAAGACGCACATTCTGTTGAGCGCCGGACCCTGCATTGATGATACCTCGGTCAGTTGTTATGAGATAGATGAAGGCCGGGGGCAAGCGGGGGGAGTTCGCGTGGAATCAAAACGCGTGACTTTTGCGCTCCAGAGTTTTATACTCGGTCTAAATAGCAGTGCCGGGACGCCACCGCCAGGGTGGAGCGTGCCCATCCAAGGAGGAGCGATAGCCATGCCCACGTACAAGGCCCCCCTGCGCGACATGAACTTCGTCATGACCGAAGTGCTCGGCGCCCCCCAGCAGCTCCAGCAGATGCCCTACTACGCGGACAACGACACCGCCGACGGCGACCTGATGCAGCAGGTGCTCGTCGAGGCCGCCCGCTTCGTGGAGGGCGAACTCGTGGCCCTCAACCGCGTGGGTGACCAGGAAGGCTGCGTCCGGCACGACGACGGCGAGGTCACCACGCCCACCGGCTTCAAGGCCGCGTACCAGAAGTACCGCGCCGCCGGCTGGACCGCCCTGGACGCCGATCCCGCGTACGGCGGGCAGGGCATGCCGCACCTCGTGAGCAACGCGCTGGTCGAGATGCTCAACTCCGCGAACGTCGCGTGGGGCATGTACCCCGGCTTGAGCCACGGCGCGTACACCGCCCTGCACGCGGTCGGCAGCCAGGAACTCAAGGACCTGTACCTGCCCAAACTCGTCAGCGGCGAGTGGACCGGCACCATGTGCTTGACCGAACCGCACGCCGGCACCGACCTGGGCATCATCCGCACCAAGGCGGCGGACAACGGCGACGGCAGCTACGCCATCACCGGCACCAAGATCTTCATCTCGGCCGGCGAACACGACCTGGCCGACAACATCCTGCACCTCGTCCTGGCGCGCCTGGAGGGCAGCCCGCAGGGCACCAAGGGCATCTCGCTGTTCCTGGTGCCCAAGTACCTGCCCACCGCCGACGGCAAGCCCGGCGAGCGCAACGGCGTGGTGTGCGGCAGCCTGGAGCACAAGATGGGCATCCACGGCAACGCCACCGCCGTCCTGAACTTCGATCAGGCCCGGGGCTGGCTCGTCGGCGAGATCAACAAGGGCATGAACCACATGTTCATCATGATGAACGCCGCCCGCCTGGGCACCGGCCTGCAGGGCCTGGGTCTGGGTGAGGTCGCGTACCAGAACGCCCTGACCTACGCCAAGGACCGCCTCCAGATGCGCCACGAGCCGCGCGTGAACCCCGGCGAGAACGCCGACCCCATCCTCGTTCACCCGGACGTGCGCCGCATGCTGCTGACCGGCAAGGCCTACACCGAGGCCGGGCGTGCCCTGGCGATGTGGCTGGCCCTGAGCATCGACACCGAGCACCACCACCCGGACGACGCCAAGCGCCAGGAAGCTGCGGATCTGGTGGCCCTGCTCACGCCCATCGCCAAGGCGTTCATGACCGACAACGGCTTTGACATCGCGGTGCAGAGCCAGCAGGTGTACGGCGGCCACGGCTTCATTCAGGAATGGGGCATGGAGCAGTTCGTCCGCGACGCCCGCATCGGCCAGATCTACGAGGGCACCAACGGCATCCAGGCGCTCGACCTGCTGGGCCGCAAGGTGCTCCTCGACGGCGGCAAGAAGCTCCAGAAGCTCGCCGCCACCCTCCAGGAATTCGTCGAGGAACACGAGGGCGACGAGCACATCGGCGCGTACGCTGACCAGCTCGGCAAGGCCGCGCAGCAGCTCGGCAGCCTAACGATGGTCATCGGCCAGAAGGCCATGCAGGACGGCGGCCAGGACGAGGTGAACGCCGCCGCCGTGGACTACCTGCGCTACTTCGGGCACGTCGTGTACGGCTACCTGTGGGCGCGTATGGCCAAGATCGCCCAGGACAACATCGACGCCGGCAAGGACCGGGACGGCTTCTACCTGAGCAAGGTGCAGACCGCGAAGTTCTACTTCGCCAAGCTGTTCCCCGAGACCAAGGCGCTCGCCGCCACCATCAAGGCCGGCAACGAGAGCCTCGCCGTGGACGACCGCGCCGTCTTCGGCTGGGAACACGGCCTCGTGAACGCGTAACCGCGCACGGCCGAGCCGCGCCCCCGCCCCCGTGGGTGGGGGCGTACTCTTGTGCCACAGGAGACCCGATGCTGCCCGATGACCTCAAGACCCTGCTGCTGCGTGACCTCGCCAGCGTCCAGCGAGAACTCGACCTCTATCCGGACGACGCGGCGGTGTGGCAGGAGGTGCCCAGCCTGCCCAATTCGGCGGGCACGCTGGCCCTGCACCTCGCGGGCGGCACCCGGCACTTCTTCGGTACCGTGATGGCCGGCAGCGACTACGTGCGCCAGCGGGACGCGGAGTTCAGTCGGCGCGGCGTGGCCCGCAGCGAACTCGCCGCAGACCTCGCGGCGGCCATGGAGAGCGTGCGGGCCGCCTTCGAGCGCCTGAACTCCGACGATCTGGACCGGCCGTTCCCGGTGGTGCTGGGCGACGGGCCGCTCTCGACCCGGCTGACCCTCCTGCACCTCGTGACGCACCTGGCGTACCACCTGGGCCAGATCGACTCCCACCGGCGCGTGGTGACGGGCAGCGCCGTGTCGGCCGGCACGCTGCTTCCGCCCCGGCCGTGATGCCCGGCAACCCCCACGCCCTGTGCGGCGTATAAGAGGGTATGACCAAGCCGGTGAAAACGGAGACCGTGATCACGACCCAGCCCGGGGGCGACCTCGCGCCGCGCCGGGTGTCCGGGGGGCACATCGCGCTGGCGACCGGTGGCAGCCTGCTGGGGCTGGTGGTGCTGGCGGGCGCCGCCGTGGCGCTGTTCCACGTGGCCATGACCACCGTAACCATCGCGGCCTTCGGGGTGGCGGCGCTGGCTGTGATCTTCCTGATGCCGGCGCTGATCCAGGCCCTGAACGCCTCGCGGGTGCGGGCCAAGGAGGCGGTGGCGCGCGCCATGCCGCTCGAGACCCTGATCGTGCAGCGCAAGCAGTTCGAGAACCTGATCACCGCCAAGGCCCAGCAGCTTCAGGAGGCCAACGGGCACCTCGCAGACTTCCGCCGGCTGATCGACGCGAACCGCAAGGACATGGAGGAGGCCGACGTGGCCCGCTGGGAGCAGGACCTGCAGGTCAGCAAGGACGCCTTCGCCCGCGCGCAGACGCACCTAGCCGACCTGCGGGCTGACCTGACCGAGTTCGACCGGCAGATCCAGAAAGCGCGCATCGACACGCAGCTCGCGCAGGCGAAGGGCAACGTCGCCTCGGCGCTGCAGCAGGCCAACCTGAGCGCTGAGGACCGCCACGTGACGGAAAGCGCCCTCTCCGAGATCGCGCGCCGGGCCGGACGCAACGCCGAACTGCTTGACCAGGCGCTCACCGCCGGGCAGGACAGCAGCCGCGCCGGGCGCGGGGGCACGCCTTGAACCGTTCGCGGCTGCTCGGAACGGTCCTGTTTGTGGTGCTGCTGGCCTGCGTGGCCGTGATCGTCCTCGACCAGATGGGCCTGTTCAGCGGCGCGCAGAGTGCGGGGACGCCTTCCCCCACACCCAGCGCGCCGGCAGGCACCCCGACCAACGGCAACGGCTACGGCGACCTGAAATGACCCCGCCCGGAGGAACTGCGTGAAACCACTCGCCCTGACCCTTGCCCTGAGCCTCACCGCCGCGCAGGCCGCGCCGGCCACCTTCCTGAATGTCGCGACCGGCAGTTCCACCGGCACGTACTCGGCCATGTTCAAGAACATCGGCGTGCAGTGCACGCAGAGCGCGTACCTCAAGGAGCGCGGCACCAGCGGCAGCCTGGAGAACATCGACCTGCTGCTGAGCAACCAGGTCTCGCTGGCCTTCGTGCAGAGTGACGTCCTGAAGGCCAAACAGCAGATCGACCAGGACGCGCGGGTGGAGAACATCAAGGCGCTGCTGCCGCTGCACAACGAGGAAGTCCACCTGTTCGCCAAGCCGGCGGTGGTGAAGAAGAACATCTTCGGCAAGACCACCACGACCGGCGTGACCACCTTCGCCGACCTCAAGAACAAGAAAGTCGCTGCGTGGGGCGGCAGCCTGATCACCGCCAAGGTGCTGAGCGCCAAGCTGGGCGTGCCCTACACCATCCTGAGCGTGAAAGACCGCGACGCCGCCTTCAACGCCCTGAACGGCGGGCAGGTGGACGCCGTGCTGGCCGTGGTGGGGCAGCCGGCGTCGTGGGTCAAGGACCTGAACGGCGTGAACCTGGTGCCCATTGCGTACACGGCGGCGCTGAGCGGCCTGTACTCCAGCGCGAAACTGCTGTACGAGAACATGGGCGCCGACGCCGTGCCCACCGTGGCCGTGCAGAGCGTCCTGGTGACGCGCGACTTCAAGACGCCGGACAAGAAGAAGATCCTGCTCGACTACCAGAAGTGCGCCCTGACCCACCTCGTGAACCTGCAGGAGGACGAGGGCATGCACCCCAAGTGGCAGGAAGTGACCTTCAAGACCTGGCCGTGGCCGCAGTACAAGTGAACGCCGCGCGCTAACCGCGTGGCGCAGGGGAAAGGGTGGGTCAGTCGGCGCCCAGGAAGCTGCTGGTCCGGCGCGCGATGTGGCCGGTCAACGTGCCCTCGTCCAGCGCGCCGCGGTACGCCAGCACGGCGACCGTGCACACCGCCGCGTCGCCGGACCGGGACTCGCGCGCCGCCTCGTCGAGGAGCGCGCTGATCGCCCGCACCAGCGACCGGTAGCGCGCGGGGCTCACGCGCACGGTCAGGGCATCAAGGTGGGCGGGATGCGTCTGGACCGGTGGGGAGACCGGGGCGGGCAGGGGCGGGCCGACCTCGGGGGCCTCTATGAACGCCACCACGCGTTTCTCGTCCGTGCCGGCTGTTGCGACGGCGTGCTCGTAGGCCCGCCGGAACTGCGTGGTCAGGGCGCCGAGGTCCGCCAGTTCCCCGCCCTGTGTGTCGGTGGGCGGCATGACATCCCACGGCACGCGGAATTCGTGCGCGGTGAGCTGGTAGTACACCCGGCGGCCCTCGCGGCGCTGTTCGCGCAGCAGGCCCAACGCCGCGAGGCGCCGCGCATGGTGGTGGGCCAGATTCGCGGCCATACCGGCCCGCACGGCGACATCACTGGGCGACTGCGGCCGAATGAACAGCGTCAGGAAGTCGTGGTGCTGGCGCAGGGCGCGGGCAGCGCCGGGATCGGTAACGCGCAGGCTGGCGATGCTGGTCATGCCTGAAGTCTGGCGGCCCCGCGTTCAGTCCGCGACAGCCCAGACTGAAAGTCACGCAGGGACGGGACTCAGCCATCGTCAGGCGGCGCGTGCTACCACTACGGCATGCGTCGCCGCGCCCCCCTGCTGTGTGCCGTGCTGACCTGTACCGGCGCGGTGCGGGCGGCGCCGGCCGGGCCGGACGTCGAGCGGATCGCCCTGCGGGCCGCGCAGGCGCTGGACGGCGTGCTGCGGAGCTGCCCGGCTGCCTTCGCGAAGGTCGGCACCGAGGCCAAGGCCTGTGTCGGGGCGAGCGGCACGGTGGAGCAGGTGCGCGTCACGCTGGGCGCGGCGTTCTCCGGCGACCTGTACGGCGTGTGGCGCAGCCGCGACGGGCAGGTCAGCGTGTTCAACTGGGTGTCCACGGCGGCCGGGCACGTCTACCTGCGCGTGCAGCCAGACCCGGAAGGCCGCGCCCAGACCCTGGTGTACGTGGACGTGCCGCCGGACGGCCCCGTGGGTGGCGCCGCCACCCAGATCGGCAGCGTGACCCTCACGCCGCCCCCGGCCGAGCCGGTCTCCACGCTATCCGCAGCGGCGACCGGCTCGGCCACCGCCGCGACCCCGCCCGCCGCGGTGGACCGGGGAGCGGCGCCCGTGCCGTTCCGGCGCACCCTGAGCGTGGGCACGCCCCGCATGAACGGCGCCGACGTGCTGGCGGTGCAAAACCGCTTGATCAGCCTCATGCGTCCGGCGCGGCCCGGGCGGGGCGACGGGTGGTTCGGGCCGGTGACGGCCGCCGCGGTGCGCGCGTTCCAGGGAGCCAACGGCCTGCCCGTGACGGGCACGGTGGACCGCGCCACGTGGGACTCGCTGTTCTCGCCGGGCGCGCGTCCGTACGCCGCTCCAGTCACGCCCTGACGCGTCCGCCAAGCCCTGCTGCGGCTGCCGGGCCGGGGTGTGACAGCGCTGTAGGGGCACGGCTGCTATGAGTGGGTCATGTCAGTTTCGTTGCGTGTGGGCGTTTCCTCCGTCCTGGCCGCGGGAACTGTGAGGGCGGCCGGTCGCTTCTCACGTGCTGGCCGGCAAGAATGGAGCGTCATGAAGGGAACAGCCATCATGCTCTCATCCGCGCTTCTGCTCGTGGGCATGGCGGCGGCCCAGTCGGCCGTGCCCGCGCCGGGGAGCACGCCCGCCGCGTCTCCCCCCCTGAACCTCACCGGCGTGCAGAACGCCACCTTTGGCCAGCCGCGCTTCAGCAGCGCCGGCAGCGTCACGCGCGTCGTCTTCGACCTCCAGACCGGCGTGACCTACACCCTCACGCCCACCTTCACCGGCCTGCGGGTGGACGTGCAGGGCGCGCGCGTGCTGCCGTCCGTGGCGTCGCGGGCAGGCAGCAGCGTCAGCGAGTACCGCGCCGGGGGTGGTCAGGTCACACTGATCACCCCCTTTCCCCTGTCCATGACCGAGGGCTGGCGTGCCAGCGAGGCCACCCTGGCGACCGGCACCCGCGTCCTGATCCTGGAGATCGGCCCGACCCTCAGCGGCGGTCCCAGCGACGCTCTGCAGGGCACGCTGCGCGCCGCCGCGACCACCACGCCCGAGGCCCAGGCTGTGCTGAACGCGCCCCTGACGCCCCCGGCCTCCGCTCCCGTCGCCACCACTGCGGCCACCGGGGCTGCGGCCTCCCCGGCGCCTGCGTCAGCCGCCACTGCGCCGGTCTCCACCGCCACGGCCGCCACGTCCAGCCTGATGGACAGCGCGCCCCCGGGAGACTCGGTCGCGCCCGCACAGATCGGCACGGCCCTGCCGCCGGCCCCGGCCCTGCCCGCCGTGGCCGCCGACCAGCCCAGCGACGTGACCGGGCGGGTGTCCGGGCGGGCTGTGCCCGGCAGCGTGCTCGGCGCGCCCCGGATCGGCAAGAACCCCGGTCAGACGCGCGTGGTGCTGGAACTGCCGCCCGGCGCCGCGTACCGCATCGTGCCGGGCGGCCCGGCCCTGCGCGTGGAACTGAGTGGTGTGGACGCCACGCCGCAGCGCGCGCAGAACGTGAGCCCGGAACTGAGTGCGTGGCAGTACGACCGCACCCTGGCCGGCGTCACCGTGACGCTCCAGACCGCTGCGCCCACGGCGTCGCGCAGCGGGTGGCGTGCCCAGCTGCTCCCGCCCGCCAGCGGCGACCGTTCCCGACTGGTCATCGACCTGTCGCCCGCGCTGGCCGACCTGACGCCTCTGCTGCCCGCACAGCGCGTGATCGCGGCCGTGCCGCCCGTCCCGGCCAGCACCGGACTGGCGATCCTGGCGCTGGTGCCGTCGTACGTCAAGCCGCGTGTGGTGATCGATCCGGGCCACGGCGGGACCGATCCGGGCGCGGTGGGCGCCGTCGTGGAGAAGGACGTCACGCTGGCCGTGGCCCTGCGCGTGCGCGACCTGCTCGCGGGTGCGGGCGTGGAGGTCGTCCTGACGCGCGACACAGACCGCCAGCTGAACGCGGTCAAGGCCACGGACCTCCAGATGCGCGCCGGCATGGGCTCGGCCGGCACGCAGCTGTTCGTGAGCATCCACGTGAACGCCATGGAACCCAGGAACGCCCTGCGCGGCTACGGTGTGGAGACGTGGTGGAACCCCAACCACCCGCGCTCCAGCGCCCTCGCCGGCCTGCTGCAGCGCGACGTGGTGGGCGTGACCGGGGCCTTCGACCAGGGCCTCAAGAACAGCCAGTCGCTGTCGGTGCTGCGCAACAGCCGCATTCCCGCCGCGCTGATCGAGATCGGGTACGCCAGCCACCCGGTGGACGGCCTGAACCTGAAAGACGCCAATTACCTTGACCGGGTCGCCGTGGGGATCGCACAGGGCATCCGCGACGCGCTGGTCACGGGCGTCACGGCCAGCGGCCGCTGACGTGGAGCGCGGTTTTCAGGAGCGTGTCCTGGCGCTGGTGGCCCGTATTCCACAGGGGCGTGTGATGACCTACGGACAACTCGCGCTGCTGGCCGGCACGCCCGGCGCGGCGCGGCAGGCCGGGCAGGTCCTGAACGGCCTGCTGGGGCACACGCCGCTGCCGTGGCACCGCGTGATCAATGCCCAGGGCCGCGTCAGCACCCACAAGATCGGCTTCGGGGACGTGCAGGAGGGCCTGCTGCGCGCCGAGGGCGTGGCCTTCGACGACAGCGGTCGCTGCGACCTGGACGCCCTGCAGTGGTGGCCGGACGACGCGCCGGAGCGTACGCTGCCGCCCGCGCCGCTGCTGTGACGCCCCCCACCGCCGTGACACGCCGCGGAGTGTGGGCAGACGGTCAAGGCCGTGCGGGACACGCTTCCTGACCGGCCCGTCGTATGCTGGGCGGCATGAACAGAACGCCGCACAGCAGATGGATCGCCGGTGATGTGCTGTCCTGGGCGCTCGGGGTCACGCTGGGCGTGATTCTGGGAGTCGCCCTGCTGATCGCCACGCCGCTCGTGATGCGCCGCGCCGCGCCCGCCCCGGCCGCCGGTACGGAGTCGTCCACCACGGGCAGCGCGGCGGGCACGACAGGCACCGCCGCCACGTCCGGCGAGGGGTCCGCGAGCAGCGCCAGCGGGAGTGCAGGCACCGAGGCGTCGGGAGCGGCCGGCTCCGGCAGCGCGGCCGAGGGGAGCATGGGCAGCGGCACCACCGCCTCGGGAGACACGAGCTCGGGAGCGTCGGGCGATATGAACTCGGGCAACATGGCTTCGGGCAGCGCGGCCAGCGGCGGGTCGGAGTCGGCGGTCGCTGGCACCGCCGCGTCGGCGGGAGCGTCGGGCGAGAGTGCTTCCGCGGGCGACGCGAAGGCGGGGGCAACGGTGTTTGCGAGCAACTGCGCGGGCTGCCACGGCGCCGAGGCCAAGGGCGGCGTCGGTCCCAACCTGACCACCGCCGACGGCCCCAAGGCCTGGACCGACGCCCAGATGATCACCGCGCTGCGTGAGGGCAAGACGCCCGAAAAGACCCTGAACACCATCATGCCGCGCTTCACCAGCGAGCAGATCAGCGACAGCGACATCACCAACATCCACGCCTGGATCAAGTCCCTGAACTGAGGGGCCGGTCGCCATGACCCGCCGGGCAAGCGCTGCCCGGCGGGTTCAGCGTTTCAGGGCGGCCACCAGCGCCAGTAGATCCGCGCGCTCCTCGTCCGCTGTGCGCACGACCACGGACCAGCGGGCGGCCGGGATCAGGGCGTGCACCGGCCACAGCTCGGCCACCTGGGCGGCGTCCAGGGCCTCCTGCGCGGCGTAGGCCGGCACCACGCTCGCGCCCAGGCCCAGCGCCACGGCCCGCACCACCGCCCGCAGGTCCGGCGCGACCAGCGCCTGCCGGGCCGCGAAGCGCGCGCCCAGCACGCCCGTGAAGAACCGCCGCGTGATCGGCAGCTCCACGCTGTAACTCACCCACGACCGGGCATTCAGCCACGCGGCCAGGTCCGCCAGCGTGTCCGGCACGTCCGCCCGCCACCCGGCCGGGCCGATCAGCGCGTAGGGCACCGGCGCCACCTCCTGCGCGCTGAGGTGCCGGCCCTCCGGCGCGGTCGTCACCAGCGCGGCGTCCAGCGTGCCCGCCCCGAGCGCGGCCAGCACGTCGCGGTCCGGGCCGAAGGTCACGTGCAGCGCGCGGTCCAGCCGGGCCACGCGGGGCAGGGCCAGGCCGTGCAGCACCTCCGGCGTCATGCCCAGGCGCAGCGGCGTGAGGACCGAGCGGCCGGGCCGCCGCAGCCCCTGGTCCGCCAGGGCGAGGCGGTCCACGCTGTCGGCCACCTGCGCGTACAGCAGCTTGCCGCGCTCGGTGGGCACCACGCCGCGCGGCGTGCGCGTGAACAGCGGCTCGCCCACCCGCGCTTCGAGCGCCGCGAGCTGGGCGCTCACCGCCGGCTGCGTCAGGTGGCGTTCACGGGCCGCGCCGCTCACGCTGCCCGTGCGGTACACCGCGACGAACACCCGGAACCCGTCCAGCGAGGCCATTACCTCCGCTTATACCCCATGCCCGGCACGCCGATTTGGAGATATGCCCAGATCGGGCGCACACTCCGGGCATGAGCGACCCGACGTCCAGCGCCACACAGTTCAACGCCCACGCCGACAAGTACGCCGCGAGCGAGGTGCACCGCTCCGGCGCCAGCCTGCCCGTGCTGCTCGACTTCGCTGCGCCCGGGCCGAACGACGACGCGCTGGACGTGGCGACCGGCACCGGCAACACGGCGCTGGCCCTGGCGCCGCACGTGGCCCGCGTGACCGGCCTGGACCTGGCTGAGGGGATGCTCGAGCACGCCCGCGCCCGGGCTTCGGCCGAGGGCCAGCGCAACGCCACCTTCGTGGTCGGCAGCGCGGAGGCCCTGCCCTTTCCGGATGCGTCCTTCACGCTGGTCACGTCGCGGCACGCGCCGCACCACTTCCATGACCTGGGCCGCTTCCTGGCCGAGGCCCACCGCGTCCTGACGCCCGGCGGCCGGCTGGTGGTCGCCGACCAGATCAGCCCCACGCCGGAGCTTCAGCCGTGGATCGACATGTACCAGCGGCGGCGCGATCCCAGCCACGTCCAGCAGCGCACGGTCGCCGCGTGGCGTGACCTGGCCGAGGGAGCGGGGCTTCGCTGGGCCGTTCAGACCGTGGTGCCCTACCGCCTGGACTTCGCGTGGTGGACGGCCCAGAGCGGCACCAGCCTGGACGCCGTGCAGGAACTGCGCGACTCCGTGGCCACGCTCACGCCGGCCGAGCAGGCGGCCATCGGGGCCGAGTTCGGCGCGGACGGCCACCTGCTCGCGCACGTGGATCAGATGATGGTCGTCCGGCTGGAGAAACCGGCGGCCGGGGCGTAGGAGACGGCCCCGGTCAGGTCTTGTCGCCCACGTGGATCGCCGCGATGCCGAAGGTCAGCAGGCGGTGGCGGGTGCGGAACCCGGTGGCCCGCATCAGCTGCGCGAGGGCTTCGGGGGGCGGAAAGGCCAGGACGCTCTCCGGCAGGTAGGTGTACGCGCCGGCGTTCCCGCTGATCAGACCGCCGATGCGCGGCAGCACGTGCTGGAAGTACACACGGAACGCGCTGCCCAGCAGCCCCGGGCGGGGCGGCGGGAACTCCAGGATCACGGCCCGGCCGCCCGGCGCGAGCACCCGCCAGAACTCCTCGAGACCGCGCGCGTAATCCGCAAAGTTCCGGAACCCGAACGCGCACGTGACCGTGTCGAAGTGCCCGTCCGGGTAGGGGAGGTCCAGCGCGTCGCCCTCCTCCAGCCGGATGTCCAGGTGACGCGCCCGCGCCTTCTCACGGCCCAGGTCGAGCATCTGGGGCACGAAATCCGAGCCGATCACCTCCGCCCCCGGCGCCCGCACCTTGAGTTCCAGCGCGAAGTCGGCGGTGCCGGTCGCCACGTCCAGCACCCGCCGGGGGGTCAGCGCCAGCGCCTCCTGCGCGGCGGCGCGGCGCCAGCCCCGGTCCACCCCGAGGCTCAGCACCCGGTTCAGCAGGTCGTAACGGGGCGCGATGCTGGCGAACATGTCCCGCACGTCCTGGGCCTTGTCCTGCCTGTCGCCCACGGGCGGCCGGTTCGTCATGGAGCCGATGATAGAGGGGAGGCGCCGGGACAGACGGGAAGCGTTACGTCAGTCTGAGCAGCCCGGCCGGGGTGGGCGTGAAGCCGCACGCCGCGTAGAAGCCGTGCAGGTGCGGCTCGTAGTCCACGTGCAGCCACTCCACCCCGCCGTGCTCCCGCGCGGCCTGCGCGGCCCGCCGCACCAGCTCCCCGCCGACGCCGCGCCGCTGCGCCGCCGGATGCACCGTCGTGTCGAGCAGGAAGGCGTGCGCGCCCCCGTCCCACGCGACGTTCACGAAGCCCACCAGGGCGTCGCCGTCGTGGGCGGTGATCCACGTCAGGGAGTGCTCCAGCACGGCCCGCCACGCCGCGCCGTCGTCATGTCCGCCCCACGCGGCTCGCCGGAGTGCGCCCAGCGCGGTCAGGTCGGGCCACGCGCGCACGCGGTAGGTGATCAGGAGATGATCCCCAGCGACCGCCCGACCTCGGCGTAGGCCTCCAGGGCGTGGTCCAGGTCGTCCCGCGTGTGCTCGGCGGTCACGATGTTGCGGATCCGCGCCAGGCCGCGCGGCACCGTCGGGAAGCCCAGGCCGACCGCGAACACGCCCCGGTCGAACAGCCGGCGGCTCGCCTCGAACGCGGCCGGCGCCTCCCCGAAGATGACGGGCGTGATCGGCGTGGTGCTGCCGAAGGTGTCGAAGCCCAGGCCCTGCAGCTCGGTCTTGAAGTACCGGGTGTTGTCCCACAGGCGTTCCATCAGTGTGGGGTCGCGCTGCACCTCGGTCAGCGCGGCGCTCAGTGCCCCGACGGTGGCGGGCGCCTGCGCGGTCGAGAACAGGTAGGGCCGGGCGCGGTTGATCAGCAGCTCGCGCAGGTCCGCGTGCCCGGCCGCGTAGCCGCCCACGCCGCCCCACGCCTTGCTCAGCGTACCCACCTGGATCACGTCGTCGGCGTCTTCAAGGCCGTAGTGGTGCACGGTGCCGCGTCCCTGCGCGCCCAGCACGCCGCTGCCGTGCGCGTCGTCCACGTACGTGACCGCGCCGTACCGCCGGGCGACCTCCACCAGTCGGTCCAGCGGCGCCACATCGCCGTCCATGGAGAACACGCCGTCGGTCACGACGAGTTTCAGGCCGTCCGTGTCGTTCTCCCGCAGCAGGCGCTCCAGGTCAGCCGGGTCGGCGTGCTTGTAGACCCTCTTCGTCGCCTTGGTCAGGCGCAGGCCGTCAATGATGCTGGCGTGGTTCAGCTCGTCGCTGATCACCACGTCCCCCTCGCGCAGCAGGGCGCCCAGCACGCCCTGGTTGGTGGTGAAGCCGCTGTGCAGCACCAGGGCGCTGCCGGTGTGCTTGAACTCGGCCAGTTGGGCCTCGAACTCCTCATGGATGCGGAGCGTTCCCGCAATCGTTCGCACCGCGCCGGCCCCGGCCCCCCACGCCTCCAGGTACTCGGCGGCCTTGGCCCTCAGGGCCGGGTGGTCCGCGAAGCCCAGGTAGTTGTTGCTGGCGAGGTTCACGACCTCCCGCCCGTCCACGCGCGTGCGGGCGCGGCTGGCGCTGTCCAGCACGCGCGGGTGGATCAGCAGCCCCTGGTCGCGCAGGCTGCCCAGGTCGGCACTCAGACGGTCGGACAGGGACGTCGGCATATCGGCAGTGTAGGGTCGCCCCGGCCGCCATGTCCGTGAGGGGAGGACGCCGGACCGGAGCCTAGCCCCCGGCGAGTTCCCTGCGGGCCGCGAGGACGATCTCCTCGTTGGTGTGGGCATGCCCGGCGATGCCCCAGCCGCCGTCCGGCGATTCGGACAGCGTGACCCACGTGCGCGCGGCGAGGGTGTCGTCCCCGGCGGCCTGCGCGACGAGCCGCGTGAGATCGGTCACCACGCCGAGCTGCTTGGCGCGGTCGAGCGTGCCCACCGGCGTGAGCACGTGCACGCGCACCATGCGGCGGTCTCCGCCGGCCGTGCCGAAGGCGTCCGGGTCGAGTTCATGGATGAAGGCGGCGGTGTTGTCGCGGAACAGGGCCAGATCCGGTACGCCCTCCCATCGCATGACGGCCTGCGAGAGGGCGACGGCGAGGGCGTGCTTGTCGGCGAACAGTCCGGCGGGCGCGGTGACATCGATCATGGGCATGGTGGGTCTCCTGGAATGGGGCGGGGCTGTGAGGTGGGGGGACGGAGATCAGGTGCCCTCGTTCGCCGGCCGGGCCGCCGCGGCGCCTGCCGGGCTCGACAGCCCGATCCACACGCCGGCCGCGCCCGCGAGCACCACCGCGCCGATCACGACGGCCGCGCTGTGCAGGCCGGCCAGGAAGCCCACGCTGCCGTCGCCGCTGCGGGCGATCAGGGCGCCCCACGTGGCAATGCCGAGGGCGACGCCCATCTGCCGCATGGCGGCGAGGACGCTGGAGGCCTGACTGGCCTGTGCGGCCGGGGCGCTGCTGACCGTGGCGGTCGTCAGGGCGCTGTTCGCGAAGCCGGTGCCCACGCCCATGACGAAAAACTCGGCGGCCAGGATCACCGGGGACGCGCCCACGCGCAGGCCCAGCACCAGCAGCAGGCCCACGCCGATCAGGGCCAGGCCGCCCGCTCCGACCCCGCGCACGCCGATGCGTGAGACCAGCCGCCCGCCGAGCGGGGACGCCACACCGATCCCGATGGGAAACAGCGCGGTGATGAGGCCGGCGCGCGTGGCGGAGACGTGCTCGACGCCCTGGAGAAACAGCGTGATGAACACCAGCAGCCCGAACGGCCCGAACGACGCGACGAGCGAGCCGACGTTCGCGGTGGTGAACGCCCGGTGGCGGAACAGGGTCAGGTCCACCAGCGGGTGGGGACTGCGGCCCTCCACGGCCACGAACAGGGCGGCGGCGAGCAGGGCCGTACCCACGCAGGCGAGCACCGGCGCGGAACTCCAGCCCAGCACGTTGCCCTGGGACAGGCCGTAGGCGAGCGTGGCGAGGGCCGTAACCGCCAAGATCACGCCGGGAACGTCGATGGGCCGGGGCCGGGGCGGCGCCAGTTCGCGGGTGCGCCGGGCCGTGAAGAGCAGCGTGCCCAGCGCTGTCGCGGCCACCGTCCAGAACACGGCGGCGGAGCCGAGCGTGTCGATGATGGTGCCGCCCAGCAGAGGGCCCACGGCGATGCCCAGTCCAGACACGCCCGCCCACAGGCCGATGGCGCGGGCACGGGCGGCGCCGTCGGTGAAGGCCAGCGTGAGCAGCACCAGGGTCGCGGGCTGGATCACGGCGGAGCTGAGTCCTTGGAGGGCCCGTCCGGCCAGGATCACGCCGAAGCTGGGGGCCAGGGCGCTGATGGTGGCGCCGACCACGCCGAGCGTGAGCCCGGCCAGCAGCACGCGCCGGAACCCGAAGCGGTCACCCAGCAGGCCGCCCGCCAGCAGCATGGCCGCGAAGACGATGTTGTACACGTTCGCCACCCACGGCACGTCGTGCGCTCCCACGCCGAAGACGCGCCCCAGCGTGGGCAGCGCTGGATTCACGATGGACACGTTCAGCATGACCACGATCACCGCCAGGGAACTGGCCGTCAGGGTGGCCCGCTGGAGCGATGCAGAATCGGCGCGGGGAGCGGTCATGCCCCAGAGTATGATGACCATCATATAAATGGAAGGGGGAGGCGGCCACGGCAGGGCGGCCCATCCCAGATGCAGGATGGGCCGCCGTCCGTCAGGAGATCTAGCCGGTGCCGGGCGTGTGCCGGCGCATCAGTTCGTCGCGGGTGGCCTTCAGTACCTCGTCACTCAGAGCCGGGTCGCACACGGCGCGCGACAGGGCCAGCGCGCCCACCATGCCGGCCAGGGTCGCTAGGGCGTCGGCACGGCGGGCCGCCGCATCCGGCGCCGTGGACAGCTCACTCATGTCGGCGATCAGGCGTTCCAGCGAGGCGGTCAGGGCGCCGCGCACCGCCTGCGGCTGCCGGGCCACCTCGCCGCTCAGGGCGGGCAGGACGCAGCCGGTGGCCGGATGGTCGCGGTGCGCGCGGTTGACGTACCCTCGCACGACGCCTGCCAGTCCCTCGCCGGCCTCGCGGGCGGCCTGGACCCGTGGATGCACGGCGGCGTCTAGGCCGCCCGCGAGCACCTCGCCCACGAGTTCGTCCTTGCTCTGAAAATGCGCGTAGAACCCGCCGTGGGTGAGGCCCGCCTTGCCCATCACCCGGGCGACGCCGACGCCGTCGATGCCCTCGGTCTTGAAGGCCTCGGTGGCCGCCTGCACGATCCGCTCGCGCGTGTGTTGACGATGGTCCTTCGGGTAGCGTGCCACGCTGCATCCTCCCGGAACCTCGGCGTTCCGTCGACCTGCCGTTCAGGTCAGGCCCCCCAGTGTATGACGACCGTCATACCATGACCGTGACGCGTTCCGGCGTCACCCGCCCACGTGCACGATCGGCCGGCGGTCCCGGTCGGGTTCGGCGCGCCGCAGGATCTCGCGCGTCAGGGGCGGCACGTCGCCGCGCCCGCCGATCACGAAATCCAGCGCCAGGGGCAGCGGGCTCTGCTCGGACCAGCGCATGTACACCTGCGGCGGCGCGCCCTTGCCGCGCAGGTGCAGCATCACCGCCGCAATCGTGTTCGGCACGCTGGAGCCCGTCGCCTTGAGCACTCCGTATGCCCCCACTTGAAAGCCCGTGACCTCCACCACGTCGGTGAACTCGCTCGCGTCGTCGACCTCGACCTCCAGGAAGATGAACGGCTGCTCAGGCGGCAGGTGCACCATCTGGCGCACGCGCATCTCCTGCTTGCGGTACTCCTCCTCCGAAGAGCGGCCTGGGTAGTGCGACACCAGCCGCAGAGGCCGGATCGGGGACGCCTTGAGCAGCCGGATGGCCGATTCGTCGAGCTGCACGCTGCTGACCCGCAGCTCGAACGACCGCGACACCCGCGAGCTGATGCCCACCGCCAGCACCAGCACGATGAACAGCGCCGCGATGTACAGGCCCTGCGGGTTGCTGATCACTGTGACGGCGCTGGTGTACACGAAGATCGCGCTGATCACGCCGAAGGCCCACGCCCGGCCCCGCTGGCGTCGGCGCGCCGCACTCAGGGCCACCGCGACTGCCGCGCTGGTCATCATGGCGAGCACGCCCGTGGCGTAGGCGGCCGCCTGGTTGTCCACGTTCGCGCGGAACGCCAGGGTGACCACCACGCAGATCAGCACGAAGATCAGCACCAGCGGCCGGTGCACGCGGCTCCACTCCGGGGCCATGCCGTAGCGCGGCAGGTAGCGCGGCACGATGTTCAGCAGGCCCGCCATGGCCGACGCCCCCGCGAACCACAGGATGCCGATGGTGCTGACGTCGTAGGCCGTGCCCAGCAGCCCGCCCAGGTGCTCGTGCGCCAGGTACGCCAGGGCGCGGCCGTTCGCCTCACCGCCCGGCTGGAACAGCGGCGCGGGAATCAGCAGGGTCGTGACCACGCTGCTCGCGATCAGGAACACGCTCATCAGCAGCGCGGCCGTGGTGAGCAGGCGCTTGCCGTTGCGGATGCGCCCGACGGGCTCGGCCTCGGTGTCGCCCGGATCGCCCTTGATCAGCGGCATGACCACCACGCCCGTCTCGAAGCCCGACAGGCCCAGCGCCAGCTTCGGGAACACCAGCAGCGCCGCGCCGACCACGGCCAGCGGCGACGCGTACCCCTGCTGCAGCGCGCCCAGCCAGTCCCCGATCACGTGCGGCTGCGCGCCGATCATCGCGGCCGACTGGCCGATCACGACCGCGCTCAGGCCCAGGTACACCGCCACCAGCACCACCGCGATGCCGATCGCTTCCTTGAAGCCCTTGATGAACACCATGCCCAGCAGCAGGATCAGCAGCAGCGTCACCAGGATCTCGTGCCCGCCCACCAGCGGCTTCATGAACGGGTTTTCCGTGATGTGCGCCGCCGCGTCGGCCGCCGACAGCGTGATCGTGATGATGAAGCCCGTGGCCACGAAACCGATCAGGGTGAGCACCAGGAACTTGCCCGGCCAGTACGTGAGCAGGCGCTCCAGCATGCTGATCGAGCCGTCGCCGTGCGGGCTCTGTTCGGCCACGCGGCGGTACATCGGCAGCGCCCCGAATAGCGTGACCAGCACCAGCACCAGCGTGGCGATGGGCGACAGCGCGCCCGCCGCCAGCGCCGCGATGCCCGGCTGGTAGCCCAGCGTGGAGAAATAGTCCACGCCCGTCAGGCACATCACCTTCCACCACGGGTGCGTCTGGTGCCGGGCCTGCGCCTTCTTCTCGGGTTCGTAGAACCCCTCGGGCTCCTGAACGGGCTCGTCCTGCACCAGCCAACGGGAGACGTCCTCGATGATGGGGTGGGGCGCACGCTTGGCAGAAGGCATTCCGAGCACAGTATCCACCCCCGCTGCGCGCCATGTGGTGCGCCTCCATAGGGGGGAGCCGGGCGGGGACAGCCGGCCAGACAGCGCGAGAACCGGGAGCAGCCGCGCGAGGCCCTCCCGGTTGCCCCACCGATGCTTACTGGCTGGTTTCGGGCGTGGGCAGGTGCAGGGTCGTGCGGTACACGGCGCTGCTGCTCAGCGTGCGCTGGTACGTGGCCGTGTCGCGCGGCAGGAACACGTAGTGCTCGGCGCGCGACCAGCCGCTGCTCAGCGTCCAGGTCTGGTGCATGTTCGGCTCGGCCGTCGTGAAGTCCACCGTGACCGCCGCGCTGGCATACGCCACCCGGTCGTGGCTCAGCAGGGCCAGATTTTCGCCTGCGTCGCGCGTGCCGTTGGTGTTCTTGTCCTGCCACATCAGCCAGTGCAGCAGCAGCACTTTCGTGCCGGCCGGGCTGACCGTCGGGGTGCCCACCACGCCCGCCGGCAGCAGCGTCTCGACCGGTACCGCCTGCGACGCCGTGGCCGTCCACTTGGCCGGATCGACCGGGACCGAGGTGTTTCCGACCGGCACGCCGATCTGGTACACGCTCGTGCCGCTGTCGGTCAGCAGGTTCAGGTACGCGTTCGCCGGCGCGGCCGGGAAGCGCACCTCCGCTCCGGTCGGCAGCGGCGGCCGGCCACCATCTGGCGTGGCCGGCGCCGCGCTACACGCCATCAGCCCCAGGGGCAGCAGCCCCAGCACGCCCGTCATCAGCACCCGTTTCATTTCAACCCCCCGCGGACACCCATGCTCGTCAGGCGGTCACTGTCCACATGCATGCGGATCGCGATGCCCAGGTCCGCCGTGGGCACCGAGTTCATGCTCACCACGTACCGGTCCGGTGTGGCCGTGGGCTGCAGCACCTCGTGCCGCACCAGGCTCCAGCCGTTCGTCCGCGTGCCCGACTCGGTGGACCGGCTGTCCGGGCTGGTGAACGAGTACGTGAACGCGCTGTTGGCGTAGCTGTAGATGTCGTGCGTGAGGTACAGCTCCTCGGTGCTTTCCGGCGAGTTGTTGCTGTTGCGGTCCCGGAACAGCGTGAAGTAGACATTGCAGGTCTTCACAGTGTCCGGCGACACCACCACACTCTGCATGCCGGAGGCCTCTCCCGTCTTGAACGCCGAGATGCACAGCGGATTCGACTTCACCGTGTTCAGGCTGTCCGCGTATAGGCTCAGGGTCGCAGTATTCACGCTCGCCCCGCTCCCGCCGGAGCCGCCCACGTACCCCATGCTCAGCACCTTGACCGCCGCCGGGCCGCCGGGCGTTGCCTGCTCGAAGTAGATCGCTGCCAGCCGCAGGTCCGCCGAGGCCGGGGTGTCCGGGAAGCTGAAATTCAGCGTCAGCGGGGCCACGTAGGGCGGGTACGTCCTGGGACATGCTGTGAGCAGGGCAAGCAGCGCCGCGCCCGCTCCTGCCAACTTCACCGACCTTGGAATACTGGGTATGTTCACAATTGCACGGTAACGGCTCTCCGATCGGCCCGTGGAAGATATGACCAGAACTGACCGGAACCTGACGGCAGGTTAGACGTACGAGGGGAGACGTAGTGTCCACGAGTGCCGTCCAGTAGGGGTAAACCAGGGCTGTCTCGCCCCTCGTTTCGCTGAAGTCAGGGGTGATGGAGTAGGTCAGCTGATTACGGCGCCTACTCCGGTCGCCGTCCTGTAAATGCAAAACCCCCGGGCCGCCCCGGGGATTCTTTCGCTGCTCGCTTCGCTCGGCCCTGCGGGCGGCGATTACCTGTTCATGATATGGATCGCCTGCTTGTGCACGGCCTCGGCGGCCTCCAGCACGCTCTCGCCCAGGGTCGGGTGGGCGTGGATGGTCAGGGCGATGTCGCTGGCGGTCGCGGCCATCTCCAGGGCCAGGCCGGCTTCACCCAGCAGGTCGCTGGCGTGCGGCCCGACGATGTGCACGCCCAGCAGCAGGTCGGTGTCCTTCTCCACAACCATCTTCACGAAGCCGTCGGTCTGTTGCAGGGTCATGGCGCGCCCCGAGGCCGACAGGGGAAACACGCCGGTCTTGACCGCATAGCCTTTGTCCTTGGCTTCCTGTTCGGTGAGGCCGACCCACGCGAGTTCCGGGCTGGTGTACACGACGCCGGGAATGGCGACGGCGTCCTGCTCGGCGGGTTTGCCGGCGATGACCTCGGCGGCGACCAGGCCCTCTTTCATGGCCTTGTGCGCCAGCATGGGATTGCCGGCCACATCACCGATCGAGTAGATGTGCGGGATGTTCGTGCGCTGCCTGGTGTCGGCGGGAATAAACCCGCGCTCGGTCACGGTCACGCCGGCGGCCTGGGCGTTCAGGCCGTCCGTGCGGGGACGCCGACCCACCGCGACCAGCACGCGGTCGAAGACTTCCGTGGTCTTCTCGCCGGTCTTGACGTTCTCCAGCTCGACGTGAATGCCGTCCGCTTTCTTCTCGGCCCGGTTCGCCTTGGTCTGCACGGCGATCTCGATGCCCTGCTTGGTCATGGCCTTCTGGAATTCCTTCACGGCGTCGGCGTCGGCGCCGGGGATGATGTTCGGCAGGAACTCGATCACCTTCACCTTGCTGCCCATGTTCGTGTACACGTGCGCGAACTCGAAGCCGATCACGCCGCCGCCCACGCACAGCATCCGCGCGGGCACCGGGTCCGGCATGACCAGCGCGCCCGTGGAGTCCACGATGCCCACCTGATCCACTTCCAGGCCCGGCAGTTTGGCGGGTTCGGAGCCGGTGGCGATCATGATGTTCGCGGCCGTGACCGTCTTGTCGCCCACCTTCACGGTGTGGTCGTCCACGAAGCTGGCCTGCCCGATCAGCTGCGTGACCTTGTTCGCCTTGAACAGGCTGCTCACGCCGCCCGTGAGCTTCTTGACGATGCCGTCCTTCCAGCCGTTCAGCTTGGCGATGTCGAGGTTCTGGTTGCCGAAGGTCAGGCCGAAGTCGGCGGCGTGCCGTGCGGCCGCGATCTGCTCACCGGCGTGCAGCAGCGCCTTGGTGGGAATGCAGCCCACGTTCAGGCACACGCCGCCCACGGCCTCGCGCTCGGCGCAGGCGACCTTCAGGCCCAGCTGCGCGGCGCGGATCGCGGCGTGGTAGCCGCCGGGGCCCGCACCGATCACGAGCACGTCGTAGTCATAGGATTTCGTCATGCCGGCAGTCTACCGCCGGCCCCCTCGGGCCGTCACTGACTCGCCGCCATAGCTGGACGCGCACGATTCACAAGTGGGGCTGGTGAGTGGCCGGTTGTCCAGAGCGCTGGTGTGGTCACGCACTGGTCACGACCTCCTGCCTACCGTGCGACGTACTGGCTGGGACAGCCGGTAAGGAGGGCGGCATGGAACGGTGGGTGTGGGGACTTCTCAGTGTGGGAGTGGCGGTGGTGGCCCTGTGGGTGGCGGCCACGAGCTCCACCCTGCGCGCCTACGGCCTGAATCCGGAACCGGGCGTGCGTGCGGTGGTGGTGCGTGTGGACAACGTGTCGAGCACGGGCTTGGTGGCAGTCGTGTCCACGGTGGGTACCCAGGCGCAGCTGATCGCGGATTTTGACCAGAAGAACAGTGGCGGGGCGGCCAGGGATGTCACCCTGCGCCCGGTGCAGCTGTGGCAGAGCTGGCGTCCTGCCGACTGGCTGCAGCCGTCGCCGCAGGTCTGCACGTACACGTTGCAGCTCGGCAGCGACCTGAAGGAGCACGCCGCCATGTTCGACGAGGGCAGTCTGCTGTGGGTGAAGATTCCTCCGGCCCGCATCAACAGCTGTGACAACGACGCCAGTTCCGCCGCCGTCAGCGGGAACACGCCCATTCCGGTAACGGTGGCCGATGTGGGGCCTGTCGCGGTGTTCTCCGGGAACCTGCCGCGCGTGCTGATCCTGCTGCTGACCTTCGCGTGGCTGCTGTTCCTGATCCAGGCGATGGTGCCCGGCGGGCGCTTCACGGGCCTGAAGCGTCTGCTGGTGGGCAAGGACAACCGCTACAGCAACGCGCAGTTCCAGATGTTCGCGTGGTTCCTGGTGTTCATCGGCGGGTATGTCAGCACCCTGGTGTGGCGGATCGCCAGCGGGAACCTGCAGCTGGCCGTGGGCATCGCCTCTCCCACCACCCTGCTTGCGCTGACTGGCCTGGCCGCCGGTACCTACGGCCTGGCGACCGTGATCACCGCTGCCAACGCGGACTCGGGCCAATCGGTGAAGCCGCCCGCCGACGCGCCGCGCGTGGAGAACCTGTATACGGACGACGCCGGGCGCTTCGACTTCGGGGATTTCCAGTCGCTGGTCGTGACCCTCGTGGCGGTCGTCGGGTACCTGATCGCCCTGGCCGGGTGGCAGGAGACCGTGTTCCTGGGCAGCGAGACGACCCTGCCGGACGTGGGCGCGACGATCCTCACCATCTTCGGCGCGGGGCAGGCCACGTACCTGCTGAAAAAGGGACTGCGAACCGATGCGGTACACGACCTCGGCGTGACCCTGCAGCCGGACACCGTGACCCTGGACGCAGGTCGTGTGCACCCCGGTGCCCTGCTGCTCGACGTGTGGCACGCCGCAGCCGTGACCGTGACTGATCTGGCGGTCAGCCGTCAGCCGGCGGTGCCCGGGGGCGCGGGGACCGTGAGCGTGCCGGCCGTGGGCGCGGGCACGCGGATCACGGCCCAGCGCGACCAGTACCCGGTCACGGTGGACACCACCGCCCTCGCTCGCGGCGAGTACACCTTCGAACTCAGCGTCGGCACGGCCACCCTCACGCAGACGGTCGTGGGGCAGTTCCGGGTGGCGTGACCGGCCGCACGCCACGGACTGGCCTGCCGTGGTCCGCAGTGCTCGTCAACTCCACCCATCACAGCGCGCCGCCAGGCCCCGCCCTATCTTGTGGGCATGACCGCGCCCGAGCCGACTGCCCCCCAGAGCGGGCCACATATCCACACGCCGGACGGCTCCTGCTGCGCGCCCACGACGGCACCCGGCGGAAGCGTGCCCACCAGGTTCGCGCACCTGCACCAGCACACCCAGTACTCGCTGCTGGACGGCGCGGCCAAGCTGAAAGACCTGCTGAAATGGGCCAAGGAAGTCACGCCCGAGGGCTGCACGCCCGCCCTGGCCATGACGGACCACGGCAACATGCACGGCGCGGTGCACTTCTACAACTACGCGACCGGCATGGGCGTCAAGCCGATCATCGGCTACGAGGCCTACGTGGTGCCGGGCGAGGGCACGCGCCGCGACCGCACGCGCGGGCAGGACGGCGAGAAGGGCATCTTCCACCTGACCCTGCTGGCCCGCGACTTCCAGGGCTACCAGAACCTGTGCCGCCTCAGCAGCCGCGGCTACACCGAGGGGTACTACTACAAGCCCCGCATCGACCACGAACTGCTGCGCGAGCACCACAAGGGCGTGATCGCGTTCTCCGGGTGCCTGGGCAGTGAGGTGCAGCAGCTGCTGCTCCAGGGCCGCGAGGACGACGCGAAGAAGCGCCTGATGTGGTACCGCGAGCTGTTCGGCGAGAACTACTTCATCGAGATCCAGGACCACGGCCTGCCCGAGCAGAAGCGCAACAACCCGGTCCTGAAGGCGTGGGCGAACGAGCTGGGCATCGGGATGGTCGCCACGAACGACGGCCACTATGTCAAGAAGAGCGACGCGACCGCGCACGAGACGCTGCTCGCCATCCAGACGAAGGCCACGCTGGCCGACGAGAACCGATTCAAGTTCCCCTGCGACGAGTTCTACGTCAAGGACCTGACCGAGATGCAGGCCGCGTTGCCGCTGGCCGAATGGGGCGCGGAGGTCTTCGACAACACGTCCCTGGTCGCGGACATGTGCAACGTGGAGCTGCCGGTCGGCAAGAAGCGCGTGTACCAGATGCCGGCCCTGCCCATTCCCGAGGGCCGCACGATGGCCGAGGAACTGCGCGTACAGACCTACGCCGGGAGCCTGCGGCGCTACCCGCACCACGTGACCGAGGCGCTGCTGCGCGAGTACGCGGCGCGGTCCCTGGCCGCCCTGGACCCGGAGGAGCGCGAGCGGGTCACGCGGCGCACGGGCGGCTGCGACGCCCGCACCTGTGATCTGGACACCCTGCTGATCCTGATTGCCTTCATGGGCAGCGAGTGGGAGGCGCGTGGCAAGGCCGCCGGCGAGAAGTACACGAAGTACCCGGCGCTGGAGGTCATGGAGCAGGGAGCCGAGGCCGGGCCGCTCCCCGACTACGCGTGCACCGACTGGCAGCGCAGCAAGGGCGAGGCGAGCGATACCGCCATCCGCCTCGACCCCGGCAGCGAGGAGGAGACCACGTGCCGCGCCCACCACCAGCACGCGCTGGTGCTGCTGCGCCGCGCCGAGTACGAGCTGAGCGTCATCAACAACATGGGCTTCCCCGACTACTTCCTGATCGTGGCGGACTACATCAACTGGGCCAAGGACCAGGACATCAGCGTGGGACCGGGGCGTGGGTCGGGCGCCGGATCGCTGGTCGCGTACGCCATGCGCATCACGAACCTCGATCCCCTGGAGTTCGAGCTGCTGTTCGAGCGCTTCCTGAACCCCGACCGCATCTCGATGCCGGACTTCGATATCGACTTCAACGATGCCCGGCGCGGCGAGGTCATCCAGTACGTGCAGGACAAGTACGGCGAGGACAAGGTCGCGCAGATCGCCACCTTCGGGACGATGGCGAGCAAGGCGTGCCTGAAGGACGTGGCGCGCGTGATGGGCCTGGAGTACGCCAAGGTGGACAAGGTCTCCAAGCTCATTCCCATCAAGTTCGGCAAGAGCTACTCGCTGGAGCAGGCCCGGGACAGCGTGCCGGACATCCAGCAGATGCTCGCCGAGGACCAGCAGCTGCTGGAAGCCTACGAGTTCGCGCAGAAGCTCGAGGGCCTGACGCGCCACGCCAGCGTGCACGCGGCCGGCGTGGTGATCGGCAAGACGCAGCTCACGGACCTCGTGCCGGTCATGCGCGACACTTCGGGCGCGGGCATGGTGTGCCAGTACGACATGAAGGCCGTCGAGGACATTGGCCTGATCAAGATGGACTTCCTGGGCCTGCGCACCCTGTCGTTCCTCGACGAAGCGCGGCGGATCATGCGCGAGTCCAAGGGCATCGACATCGACTTCGACACCATTCCCTTCGACGACGCCAAGACCTACGAACTCATGAGCCGCGGCGACACCAAGGGCGTGTTCCAGCTTGAGGGCGCGGGCATCGCGGACGCGTCCCGGCGCCTCAAGCCCCGCCGCCTGGCCGACATCATCGCCCTGTCGGCGCTGTACCGCCCCGGCCCGATGGAGAACATCCCCACCTACGTCCGCCGCCACCACGGCCTGGAGGACGTCGATTACGTCCGCGACGGCTTCCCGGCCAGCGCGCAGTACCTCGAGAAGATCCTGGCCGAGACCTACGGCATTCCGGTGTACCAAGAACAGATCATGCAGATCGCGTCGGAAGTCGCCGGATTCTCGTTGGGCGGGGCCGACCTGCTGCGCCGCGCGATGGGCAAGAAGGACGTGGCCGAGATGGCCCGTCAGCGCGACCTGTTCGTGGAGGGAGCCAAGGGCAATAGTGTTCCGAAGGACGAGGCGAACAAGCTCTTCGACCTGCTGGACGCCTTCGCCAACTACGGCTTCAACAAGTCCCACTCGGCCGCGTACGGCGTGATCACGTACCAGACCGCGTGGCTCAAGGCCAATTATCCGGTCGAGTTCATGGCGGCCCTGCTGACCGTCGAACGCAAGGACTCCGACAAGGTCGCGGAGTACGTCTCCGACGCCCGCAAGATGGACGTGCGGGTGCTGCCGCCGGACATCAACCGCTCCGCCGCCGACTTCGCGGTGGCAGGCGAGGAGATCCTGTTCGGCCTGTATGCCATCAAGGGTCTGGGCGAGAACGCCGTGCTGAAGATCCTGGAGGAACGCGAACGCGCCGGGCGCTTCAAGTCGCTCGCGGACTTCTGCTCGCGCCTGGGCCACAAGGTCTGCAACCGCAAGGCCATGGAAAGCCTGATCAAGTCCGGGGCCTTCGACGCCTTCGGAGACCGTAAGCAGCTCGCCGAGAGCCTGGAAGATTCCATGACGTGGGCGCAGGGCGCCGCCGCTCTGGCCTCCAGTGGCATGGACGCCCTGTTCGGCGCGCAGGAAGTCGCCCCGGAACCCCGCCTGAAGACCGGCATCACCCCGTACACCGACCTGGAACGCCTCGCCATCGAGAAAGACGCCCTGGGCCTGTATATCTCTGGGCACCCGCTGGAGCAGCACGAGGGCCTGCGCGAGGCCGCCAGTTGCCGCATCAGCGATCTGGACACGTGGTTCCAGACGCAGAACGTCGCCCCTGGTAAACGCATCAAGGCCGTGCTGGCCGGAATGGTCGAGAGTGTGGTCAAGAAACCTACCAAGTCGGGCGGCATGATGGCGCGCTTCATCCTGGCCGATGAATCCGGGCAGACGGAACTCGTCGCCTTCAGCCGCGCCTACGACCGCATTCAGGACAAGCTGGTCAACGACACGCCCGCCCTGGTCATCGTCGAACTGGAAAGCGAGGACGGCGGCCTGCGCGCCATTGCCGAGGAACTCGTCAGCATCGAGCAACTCGCCGAAGTGCCCAAGGTCATGTACGTGACGATTGATCTGGAGACGGCCAGTCCCGACGCCGTGGGCGAATTCCAGAGCGTGCTGGACGAACACGCCGGCAGCATGCCCACGTACCTGCGCCTGGAAACGCCGGAGCAGTTCGTGGTGTACCAGCTCGACCACGGCATGGGCAGCCCCGAAGCGATCCGCGTGCTGAACCAGACCTTCCCGTGGGCGGAGGCGTACCTGGCCTACGACCAGCAGACCATCCTCGGCCGCTTCGCGCCCAAGCCGCCAGCGTGGATGAACAGGCAGCAGGGTGGGGGAATGCGGGCGTGAGCGGGGGGCAACCGGAGTCGGTCACCGCGTCCCACCCATGAAGAGGGGGCCATCCGCAGTCTGACCTACACCATCAGATCTTCAACTCCGCCCACCAGACCCATGTCCTGCAATCTCCGGGCGATCAGAGAGCGGTGGCATTCGCCGGGGTTTCTCTCGTAGCACAGCAGGGCCACGTGTTCCTGCGCGGCCAAGTGGCCCAGTTCCTCCAGCGCGCTTTGCTGCGTGGCAAGGTGCAGGGTGTACCCGGCTGTAAGGGCGGCGAAGTCCCTGTCCAGCTTGTACGCCTTGCGGATCGCGGGCGGGGTGCCCAGGGCGCGCAGATGCCGATAGCCGATGCCCTGTTCCTGGAGAGCCTCGCTCAGGGCCGTCTTGCTGTAGCCCCGGCGGCGGCTCTGGGCGCGTTCGCGGGTGTCCACCAGTAGGGTCACGCCGGCGCCCTTCAGCGTGTCCAGAAAGGCGTCCAGCGGGGCGTCCTCGTAGCCGATGGTGTGCAGGGTGGGCCGCGACATGGCCCGAGGGTAGTCCGCTCCGGGTGCCGTGTCAGTGACGCTGGTGCCGGCGGGAGAGTTTGTCGTGGTACATGCGCTGGTCGCTCAGGCGCAGCAGGTCGCCGGCGCTGGTGGCGTCGTCCGGGTAGTGGGCGCCGCCCACGCTAATGCTGCCGTGCGTGAAGCCTTGGGCGTGCACCCGCCGAACGGCGTCGTCGTGGGCGCGGGTCAGATCCACGTCGGTGCAGCTGCCGTCGCAGATGATGGCGAACTCGTCCCCGCCGATGCGGTATACGGCGCCGTGATCGGCGTACGCGTCCCGGAGAGCGGTCGCGAAGCAGGCCAGGAAGGCGTCGCCCTGTGCGTGGCCCTGCGTGTCGTTGATGGTCTTCAGGCCGTCGACGTCCAGGGACAGCACCGTGAAGGTTCGGGCGGGGCCGTCGGTGGGCGGGGCGCTGCCCAGGCGCTCTTCCAGGGCCTGCTCGAACGCGCGGCGGTTGTGCAGGCCGGTCAGCGGGTCCGTGTGGGCCATGTGTTCCATGTGCGCGGCGGTCTGCTCGGCGTCGTGTCGGGCGAGTTCCAGTTCCCGGGTGCGTTCGGTCAGCAGCTGTTCGAAGACCGCCAGCATGTGTGAGGCGTCTTCCTGGTCGAAGGGCAGTGGATCGTCCGGAGTCGGGGGAGCCGGAATCACGTCCGGTTCGTCCGCCTGGCCGAGCACCTGGGCGGCCAGGGCCACGATGTCCGGATCGAACTGCGTGCCGGCGCCCTCGGCAATGGCGTGCATGGCCTCGGACGCGGTCCACGCGGTCTTGTACGGGCGCGACTGGGTCAGCGCGTCGAACACGTCCGCGACGGCCACGATCCGCCCGGCCAGCGGAATGGCTGTGCCGCGCAGGCCGTGTGGATACCCGCCGCCGTCCCAGCGTTCGTGGTGCGTCCGCGCGATCTCCTCGGCGAGTTGCAGCAGCGCGGAGCGCCCTCCGGACAGGATACGGGCCCCGATCTCGGTGTGCGTCTGCATCTGCTCGAACTCGTCCGGTGTCAGGCGGCCGCGTTTGAGCAGGATCGCGTCGGGAATGCCGATCTTGCCCACGTCGTGCAGCCGCGCGGCGACGCCCAGCACGCTGGCCTCGGCGGGCGACCAGCCCAGCGCGCGGGCAATCTGGGCGGCGGCGCGGCCCACGCGGCGGGTGTGCTCGCCGGTCGTGTCGTCGCGGTACTCGGCGGCCATCGCCAGCCGCGTGACCACCTCATGCTGCGCGCGGGCGAGTTCGGCGGTGCGCTCCCGCACCAGCCGCTCGGCCTGCTCGCGCCCCTGGTATTCGAGTTCGGTGCGGACCTGGTACATGCGGGCGTCCTGCCGGGCGCGTTCCACCTCGAACTGAAGACTCAGGTTGCGGGTCTGGCGGTCGCGGTCAGCATTGAACAGCTCGCGCTCGATGGCGCGCAGGGCGCGGCTGTGGTCCAGCGCGCCGCGCAGGTCGCCCGCGTGCTCGCACACGTCCGCGAGACCCTGGTGCGCCTGGGCGCGTTCCTTGGGCAACTGGGCGTCCTGTGCCTGCGTGAGCGCCACGCTGAAATGCTCCCGCGCGGCGTCCAGCTGGCCGGCGCGCAGCAGCAGACTGCCCAGGTTCAGGCGCGCGCCGGTCTCGCCGTGCACCGAGCCGCTGCTCAGGGCCAGCGTCAGCGCGCGTTCGTAGGCCTCCTGCGCGGCGCCGGGATCGCCGGTCTGGTCCGCGAGTTGTCCCAGCGAGTCGAGGGCGCCGAGTTCGCCGGGCGTGTACGCGGCCGCGCGGCTGAGGTGGAGCGCGCGTTGGAGGGCCGCCTGCGCCTCGGCGTGCCGGCCCGCCCCGAGCAGGTACACCCCCAGGTTCAGGCTGGTCGCGGCCTGAAGTCGCGGGTCACCGCTGCGGTCGGCGCTGCGGTGGGCAGCTTCCATGACCTCCAGCGCCAGGGCGTCGTCGCCGCTCATGTGGTGCACGTGCGCCAAGCTGTGCAGGATGGGGGTCTCGGTCGCCGGGTGCTGCGGCAGCGTCTGGTACAGCGCGTACGCGCGGCTCAGGCTGGCCACCGCCTCGCGGTACTGCCCCATCCACGTCTGGATGGTGGCGATGTTCGTCAGGCAGTTCAGCTCGCCCTTGACGTCCCCGACCTGCTGGCGCAGATCGAGGGCGCGGTGCAGGTGGTGCAGCGCCTCCGCGACCTGGCCCTGGTGGTGGTGCGCGGCGGCGAGGCGGTTCAGGGCGTCGGCGGCGACCGACGATGCCCCGTGCGCGAGAGCGAATTGCGCGGCATCGTCCAGCACCTCGGCCGCTGCCGCGTTCTGGCCCAGCTCCAGCAGAGCCCGGCCGCGCCAGGAGCGTGCCTCGGCTTCACGCGCCGGGTAGCTGGCGCGGGCGAGCTGCGCGGCGGCGCGTTCCAGTGGCTCGAGGGCCTGTGCGGGCGCGTGGCTGATTACGTGCGCGTGGCCCAGCAGCAGCTGCGCGAGGCCGTAGGCCAGCGCTCCCTGTCCGTCTACGCTCTGCCCGAACGCCAGCGCGCGGCCCACGGCCGTGTCCGGAGCGTCGCCCAGCGTCGCGGCGAGTCGCTCATAAACGGTCTCGACCGCTTCGGGGGGACGCGGCGCGGGCAGGGCAGAGCGGACAGTGGCAGTCACGGCTTAGTCCGCGTCCTCAACTCCGGCCGTCATCAGGAACGCCGGCAGGTTCAGGCGCCCCCGGGGGCCCAGCTTGCCCACGTACGCGCTGTTCGCGCTGTTGGCGTACACGTAGGCGGCCGTGGTCGCCATCAGGTCTGGCAGGGTGGCGGTCTTGTCGGACAACCGCTCGCCCAGCGCCAGCGCCAGGCCGCCGCTGGCCATCGGGGCGGCCATGGACGTTCCGCTCCACCCGGCCATGCGGCCGTCCGGGGCCGGGGCGTACACGGCTTCGCCCGGAGCGACGAGTTCCAGGGCGTCGCCGTAGTTCGAGAACGAGGACTTCACGTCGCTGCCATTCACGCTGCCCACGCTCAGGATCGCCCTGCTGAGGCCGCTGTCGCCGCGGGCCAGCGCGGCCGGGTACGTGATGCGGTTCTCGTTGGCGTTGCCGGCCGACGCGACCACCAGCACGCCCTTCGCGGTGGCCTTCTTCAGGGCCTTCTCGATGATGGACGAGGCTTCGGTGCTGCCCAGCGACAGGTTGATGACCTGCGCGCCGTGTGCCACCGCCCAGTCGATGGCCTGCGCGACCATCGCCACGTCGCCCGAACCGTCCGGGCCGAGCACGCGCAGCGGCATGATGCGCGCGCCCGGCGCGATCTGTAGCACGATGCCCGCCACGTTCGTGCCGTGGCCGTACGCGCCGGTGCCGAGTGTGCCCTCCTCCTGCGGCACGGTGTCGCCCGCGTAGAAGTCCTGCCACGTCGCCGGGTCGCTCAGCGCGTCGCGCAGCGCAGGGTGGAGCAGGTCGATGCCCGAGTCGATGACGGCCACCGTCACGCCGCGCCCCAGGTGGGGGGCCAGTTTCTGCGCCCACGGCAGACCGATCTGTTTCCACAGGGCGGTGTTCTGCGGAATGGGCTGGTACTGCCCGCCCGCCCAGATGGAGATGGCCCCCCCGGCCCAGATCGAGATGGCGCCGCCCGCCCAGATGGATATGGCGCCGCCCATCATGGCGGTCAGGGCGCCGCCCCCGCTCAGCGCGTCGCGGTTGGACTCGACCTGCTCCAGTCGTGGGCTGCTGCTGGGCTGGGTCAGGCCGACCAGGGCCGCGCAGGTGTCCGCGTCACCGGCCGCGCAGCCGCTGGTGTCCCAGGTCAGGATCTGCCCGCCGGTCTCCTGGGCCACGCCGCTGGCGGTGTCACCGTCGCGGAGGCGCACGTTGCCCACGCTGCCGAAGCGCGCGGCCGCAGCGGCGAGCGGCACGTCGGCGGTGGGGGCCGCCTGGATCGGCGCGGCCGGCGCAGGCATAGACGTGCTGTGCGAGCAGGCGGTCAGCAGGGCAGCGCTCAGCAGGGCAGTGCTCAGGAGAGACTGGGGCGGCGTTCGTAGCATTGGGAAGCTCCTTGACCCGCGGCGCGGTGGCCCGGCACAGGGTGGAATGCCGTTCAGTGTCGGGAACGCGCCCTGACAGCGTTCTGACGGCCCTCTACAGCCGCACATGAAGATGCCAGGTCAGCCGACGGCACAGAGGAGCGCCGGGTGGCTGGAACTCCAGCCACCCGGCGCTTTTCCGTATTCAATCTTGACGAGAATCGGCGTTCAGTCGCTGGCGACACCCAGGTGTGGGCCGCCCTGGTGGTGCGGGTGGGTGTTGACGGGCTTGGCGTACCACGTCATGGCGGGCCGGGCGTCGAGCGTGAAGGTGTAGCCCAGGCGCTCCCAGAAGCGCGCGCCGCGGGGATTGTCGCCCAGCACGCTGGCGAGGATGCGGACGGTGCCTTCGGGCACGTGCCGTTCTAGGTAGCGGACGGCCTGTTCGCCCAGCCGCTGGGACTGCCGGTCCTCACGGATCAGCAGGAGGTTGATGGTCACGTCGCCCGGCTGCGGGTAGGCGTTCTTGCAGTCCAGGCAGCCGACCAGTTCGCCGTGGTCGTCGTGTAACAGGCGCAGGGCGCGCCTGGGGTCCAGCAGCGCGATCTCGATCTCGCGTTCCACATCACCCAGGGTGGGCACGCGGCTGCCCAGCAGGGCAAAGTAACCGGGGGTGGCGGTGTAGAGCGTATGCAGCATCGGCGCGTGGTGCAGCGCCAGCGGGGTGGCGATCAAGAAGGAGCCTCCCGTCCAGCACAGATGGGAAGTCGGTTGGACCAGGCTGGACGTCTTCAACAATACCCCCCGGCTTGTCACAGATCTGTGAATCGGCGTGGTGGGAGGGCTTGAGGCCGGTTTCACCCGCCCGTGGGGGGCGCTGCGCTACCCTCCCAGAATGACCGGCGGGTTCTACTCCACCTCCCTGTCCCGTCCCGGCGCCGTGCTCGCGCCGATGGCGGGCTACACCGACGCGCCCATGCGGCAACTGGCCGCTGAGCACGGCGCGCTGTGGACGGTGTCCGAGATGATCAGCGCGCGCGGTCTGGTGTCGGGCGGCGACACCGAGAAACTGAACCTGGGCCGGCCGTACGCGGGCGAGCGTGGCCGCGTGGTGCAGCTCTTCGGCGCCGACCCGGATGTGCTCGCGGCGGCCACCTCGCGCGCGGAGGCGTGGTTCGCCCCGGCTGCCATCGACCTGAACATGGGCTGCCCCGTACCGAAGATCCGCGGCAAGGGCGGAGCGTGTCTGCTCCAGACGCCGGACGTGGCGTACACGCTGGTCCGCGCCATGCGGCAGGCCACCGGGCTGGACGTGAGCGCGAAGATCCGCCTGGGCTGGGACCACGACCGCAGCGTGGAGGTCGCGCAGGGCCTCGCGGCGGCGGGCGCGGCGCTGATCACGGTGCACGGCCGCACCAGCGCCCAGCGCTACACCGGCCACGCCGACTGGGACGCCATCGCGCGCGTCGCGGCGGCGGTGGACGTACCGGTGGTGGGCAGTGGGGACATCACCAGCGCGGACCTCGCGCGGGAGCGCCAGCGCTGCGGCGTGGCGGCCGTGATGATCGGCCGCGGCGCGGTGGGCAACCCGTGGATCTTCACGGCCCTGCGGGACGGCACGGAGGCGTGGCCGGACGTGGGCACCCGCGCCCGCACGGCCCTGCGCCATGCCGAGCTGCAGGCCGCCTTCTACGACGACGACTCGGGCCGCCTGACGCTGCGGCCACTGCGCAAGGTGCTGCCCGCGTACCTGCCGGACGTGCCGGCCGTGCGTGACGCCCTGGTGCAGGTCGTGACGGTGGACGACGTGCGCCGCGCGCTGGCGCCCCTGCTGGATACCCCCGACACCCCGGCGTGGCCGGAATCATCTGAGGGCATCGGCCGGCCCGTGGCAGGGTATGCTGTGCTCCAGCGATGAACGTCAGCGAGTACTACGCCTATCTATCCGCCGCACGGGAGCAGCTGTGGAACTTCCTGCGCGCCCTGCCGCAGGCGGACCTCGACCGTGACCTGATCGAGCCCGGCGACCGGTTCCACTCCATCAAGGACCTGGTGCTGCACGTCACGGACGTCGAGGACCACTGGGTGCACTCCGTGGCGCGCGGCGACGGCGTCAACCGCGAGGGCCGCTACGCGCACGACTGGGTCAAGCCCGACGCGGCGCAGTACGACCTGGGATGGATCATCGAGTACGGCCGCGAGGTGAACGAGCGTACCCGCGCGTTCCTGGACTCCGGCCCGGACATGAACCGCAGCGTGAAACTCGTGCAGGACGACCCGGCGAGCGACACGGTCACGCTGGACCAGCTGATGTGGCACGTCATGACCCATGAGGTCCGCCACACCGCGCAGATCACGCTGATGATCCGGCAGCTGGGCCACACGCCCCCGTGGCTGGACTACATGCGCTTCGCGCGCCCGCAGGTCACGCCCGCGCAGAGCGGCGGCGTGGACGGCCTGGGCCTGGACGACGGCGAAGACGAGTTGTAAGCGGGCAGTTGTAAGCAGGCAGGGAGGAGCCGCCCAGCCAGCGGGAATGCGGCTGGGCGGCCAGCCATTGTGCTACAGGATGCGCTGGCCGAGCAGGCTGGCGGCCATGCCGACCATCACCTCCGCCGTCTGGTTGCGCAGGTCCAGCGTGGGGTTGACCTCCACGATGTCCATGGACGTCACGCGGCCCGACTCGCTCAGCAGTTCCATCAGCAGGTGGCCCTCGCGGTAGGTCAGGCCGCCGGGCACCGGGGTGCCCACGCCGGGGCACACGCCGGGGTCCAGGGCGTCCGCGTCGAAGGACACGTGGATCCCGTCCACGTCTGCAAGCTGCTCCAGCGTCTGCGCCACGATCCGCGTGATGCCCAGCTGGTCCACGTCCTTCATGGTGTACGCGCGGATGCCGGCCTCGCGCATGGCGGCGCGCTCGCGCAGGTCCACCGAGCGGATGCCGATCATGGTGATGTCCTCGGGGCGCAGCGTCCAGCCGTCGCCCAGCTGGGCCAGGCGCGGGTCGCCCAGGCCCGTCAGGTGAGCGACGGGCATGCCGTGGATGTTGCCGCTGGGGCTGCTGTCCGGCGTGTTGTAGTCGGTGTGGGCGTCGACCCAGATCACGCCCAGGCGGGCGCCCTGGCCGTCCAGGCGCCGGGCGTTGCCGACCACCGTGCCCATGCTGACCGAGTGGTCGCCGCCCAGCGTGAGCGGAAAGGCGTTCCGGGGCAGCGCCGCCACGCGCTGCGCGGTCGCGCGGCACGTGCCCAGGATGGGCTCGAGAAACACCAGGCCGCCGCTGGCGTGCTTGTCCAGCGTCTCGGGCAGCGGCACCACCACGTCGCCCAGGTCGTTCACGTGGTGCCCCAGCTCGCGCAGCGTGCGGGCGAGCTGTGCGTTGCGCAGGGCGGAGGCGCCCATGTCCACGCCGCGCCGGCCGGCGCCCAGATCCATCGGTATGCCCAGTACGGAAACGTCCATCCCTCCAGCGTAGCGGCCAGGGGTGAGTATGCCTCGCGGCTGCAACATTATCGCCGCCCGTGGCCGGCCGCGCGGCGTTCAGCCCCCGGCCCGTGCATAGTCATGCCCCGCTGTCAGGGTTGCCCGTGCGCCCAGGTGGTCAGGTCGCCGTCCTCGGCGGTCCAGCCGACGCCGGTGCGCGTGAAGCCGAGTTTCTCCAGCACGCGCTCGCTGGCCCGGTTGCTCAGGGCGGTGTCGGCCGTCACGCGGCGCACGCCGGGCAGGGTGTGCAGGTGGGCGACCAGGGCGCCCACCGCCTCGGTCGCGTAGCCCTGGCCCCACACGGCCGGGTTCATGCCGTACCCGATCTCCACGTCGCCGTCCGCGGTCACGTGGGTGGTGGTGCCCAGCTGCCCGATCGCTTCCGGGTGCTGGCGCGTCACGACGGTGAAGGACGTGTCCGGCGCCACGTCCTCCTGCCCGGCCGGCACCCGCGCCAGCAGCGTGGGGAAGAAGTGCAGCGGGTCGCCCGGCCACTCGGGCGGGAAGTGCACGCGCAGCGGGCCGTCCGGGCCGGCGCAGTCGAGATCGAAGGAGGCCGTGTCCAGCCGCCGCCGGATCATGCTGCGGGTCAGCGGCAGCAGCCACGTGCGGGGAGTGCTCAGGATCGTCATGGGCGCAGCGTACGCGCGGGCCGGCGGTGGGAGCGCTAGATGACATCCGCGCGGGGACCCGCGCCGGGCTACACTCGGCAGACCTCCGTTCGTTCCGCGCTGGCCCCGTGCCGCGTCCCCGCTCCACATGACCGAGTCCTCCACCCCGCTCCCCGATCCGTCCACCGCTCCGGTGCTCCGCCCGGCCCTGGGCAAGCGCGCGCTGCTGCTCGCGGACATGGTGCATCCCTTCGTGTACCGCGAGTCCTTTCCGCAGGGCGTGCCGGACGTGGACGTGGTGCTGGCGGCCGGGGACCTGCCCGGCACATACCTGGAGTTCGTGGCCAGCAAGCTGACCGTGCCGGTCGTGTACGTGCACGGCAACCACGCCAACGAGACGGTCGTGAACGAGGACGACCGCCGCGTGCCGCCGCGGGGCGTGATCGCCGCCCACCGGCGCGTGGTCGAGGAAGCGGGCCTGCGCATCGCGGGCTGGGGGGGCGCGCCCCGCTACCGGCACGGCGGACACGGCCAGTACACGGCCACCGAGGCGAAATGGGGCCTGGGCCTGCTGGCGCTGCGGGCGCGCCGCGGCGTGGACGTGCTGCTCACGCACGCGCCGCCGCTGGGGCCGCACGCCGGGCCGGACTTCGCGCACCGGGGCGACCCGGAGATCACGCGTTTCCTCGAGCGGCGCACGCCCAACGTACTGGTGCACGGGCACATCCACGAGTACGACGGCAAGAAGCTGGAGTACGTCGACGAGCACCTCGGCACCCGCGTGCTGAACGCCTACGGCTACCGCGTCGTGGACCTGTGACGGGCCGCTGCAAGCAGGTGGGCGCGGCGCCCTCCCACATGGCTTAAAGCTTGATGGACACGGCGCACATGGGCCGCGGCCGGCGCGGTGCCACACTGACGCCGTGGCAGCACCAGCCTCCGTTCACTGGCCCTCCGGTCCGGTGAGTGCGCGGCAGCTGTCGGAGGGGGAGACGCCCACCTCTTCACCAACGGGCGTGCGAGCGGGCTGACGTCGGCCTCAGGGGGGTTCAAGTCCTCCCGCCCGCCGGAACACGATATACACAGCGGCCAGTCCACCCGGACTGGCCGCTGCTTCATGGGCCGCGCACGCCGCTACCATCGGCACATGACCTCGAACGCGCGGCGCCTGCGGGACTTCCACCATGCCATCGGGCTGCGGCCGCCGGACGCGCCGACCGTGCCCGCGCCCGCGCTGCTGGCCCTGCGCCGCACCCTGATCGACGAGGAAGTCGCGGAGGTTCGGGCCGAATTCACGGCGCTCTCGGCCCGGCTGGACGCCGGCGACGCGCCGGAGCCGGACGCCCTGGTGGCCCTCGCGCACGAACTTGCGGACCTGCTGTATGTCACGTACGGCGCACTCGACACCCTGGGCATCGACGCGGACGCCGTGTTCGCGGAGGTGCACCGCGCGAACCTGAGCAAGGCGAGCGGGCCACGCCGCGCCGACGGCAAGCAGCTCAAGCCCGAGGGCTGGCAGCCGGCGGACGTGGCCGGCGTGCTGGCCCGCCAGGAACGCGTGGGCTGACCCCGACCGGAACGGAGCCGGGGGAAGCGGTCACCCGGCTTCCCCCGTTCCCGTCTGGTCACGTCAGAACGGCGTGTCCTGCTCGGCGGCGGGCGGGGCCGGACGCGTGGCGGTGGCCGCCGCGGCGGGCCGGGTGGGGGCCGGGCGGGCGGCCTGCGGCGTGGCCGGGGCCTGGGCCGGGCGCCCGCCGGGAATGGCGTAGCGCTCCTGGCGTTTGCCGCCGCGGAAGATCGCCAGCGTGACGTACTCGAACTCCCCGTCGGACTTCTCGCGCAGGTGCTCGGGATCGGTGCTCTTGGCGCCGCGCGAGTACTTCACGGCGGCGGGGAGCTTCATCTTGCGGCTGTCCACGGCCTCGAGTTCGCGGCGGCGGTAGGCGTGCCCCTTGTGGATCACGAGGTCCTCACCGTCGGGGCTCGTCCACTTGCGGGCGCCGATCAGCGTCCAGTCGAAGTCGGCCTCGTTGTCGAGCGGGAACTGGTAGCCGCCGGTGGGGACCTCGCCGCTGGTCCACCCCAGGCGGCCGTACTGGCGCTGAACGTCGAGCAGTTTGTCAGCGCTGTCCACGTCGACCGTGACTCGCGCCCCCAGGTCCGTCAGAAATTCAATGTGTAGCATCGTCCCTCCTTACGTAAATAACATAACACATTCAACCGAGTTGTGTCAGCCCACGCGGGTGAGGACGTAGTACGCCCGCTCGCCCTCACGCGCCAGCCCACTCACCTCGTAGCCGCCCGCCAGATAGCCCGACAGCGCGTCCCGCAGCGCCAGCCGCCACGCCCGGCGCAGCGCCACCGTCAGCGTCTCCGGGCGGGTCGGGACCTCCACCAGCACGCGCTCCGCGTCCAGTCCCCCGGCCACCGGCCCCGGCCCGGTCTCTCCGGCGGCCAGCGCCACCGCACCCTCGGCACGCTCGGGCGGGCGTTCTACCGACGGCCGGGTCAGGTCCCACTCGATCATCAGGCGGTCGGCCGGTTCCGCCGCGGCCCGGTCGTCCGAGAGCGCGTACCAGTCCGGGTGGTACGCGCGCGCCACCGCGCCCAGCTTGCCCAGGTTCAGGCGGGCGTTGCGCGCCACCAGCGGGTCGAAGGTCCACGTCATGTGCGTGTAGCCCTGCGCCAGCGCCCGCTCCCGCTGCGCGAGCTTCAGCGCCACGGCCATGCCGCTGCTGCGCCAAGTCGGCCGCACCGCCAGCAGGTGCGAGTGGTGCCACTCCCGCCCGGCCACGCGCGCCGGGAAGCCGTACGCGAGCCCCACCGGCACGTCCTGCGCGTCGCCCGCCGCCGGGTACGCCGCAAGCACGACGCCGCCCGTCGCGGCGCTGATCCGGAACATGGTGCCGGGCAGCACCTCGCGGTCGGGGTACCCCCACGCGTCCACCTGCACATCCTCCAGCGCCCGCAGGTCCCACGGGTCCGTCACGTCCCGGATCACGAACGCCCGCGCGGCATCGGCGGCGCCGCTCAAGGGTGGAATTCCTCCTGCAGTTCGGCCACGCGCTCCACGAACTCGCGGTTGAGCGTCACGCCGATCCCCGCACCGGCCGGCACCGGCATCACGCCGCCCTGCGCCTCCAGCGGCTCGTTCACCACGTCCGTCTCCCAGTAGCGGCTCGCGCTGCTCGTGTCGCCCGGCAGCGTGAAGTTCGGCAGGGTCGACAGGTGGATGTTGTGCGCCCGGCCCACACCGCTCTCGAGCATGCCGCCGCACCACACCGGCGCCCCGAAGGCCTGCGCGATGTCGTGCACGCGCCGCGCCTCCGCGTGCCCGCCCACCCGCGCGACCTTGATGTTGATCACGCGGCCCGCGTCCAGCGCCAGGCCCTTGCGGGCGTCCGCGGCGCTCGCCACGCTCTCGTCCAGACACAGTGGTGTCTGGATGCGGCCCTGCAGGGTCGCGTGATCCACCAGGTCGTCCCACGCGAGCGGCTGCTCGATGTATGTCAGGGCGTAGTCGTCCAGCGCCCGCAGGCGCCCCGTGTCGGCCAACGTGTACGCCGAGTTCGCGTCCACCGTCAGACGGATGTCCGGGAAGGCCTCGCGCACCGCGCGCACCGGCTGCACGTCCCACCCGGGCTTGATCTTCAGCTTGATACGCCGGTAGCCCTGCTCCACGTGACGGCGCACCACGTCCACCGTCGCGGCCTCGTCGGCCTGGATGCCCAGGCTCACGCCGACCTCCACGCTGTCCTTGCGGCCGCCCAGCAGGGTGCCCAACGGCACGTTCAGCATCCGCGCCCACAGGTCCCACGCGGCCATCTCGACCATGGCGCGCGCCATGCGGTTGCCCCGGAAGCTGCCCAGCGCTGCCTCCAGCGCCTCCGGGTTGGCGAAGGTCTGGCCCAGGATGCGCGGCAGGAAGACCTCGCGCAGCAGGTGCAGGGCGCCGGCGATGGTTTCCTCTCGGTACATGGGCGCGAACTCCATGGTGCCCTCGGACAGGCCCTGTATGCCGTCTCCGTGCAGGACCAGCAGGGGCACGACCTTCTCGGTCTGGACGCCGAAGCTCGTCTCGAACCGGAATTTCAGCGGCAGGCGCACGACCATCAGTTCAGCAGCGTGGATGCGGAGCATGCGCCCAGTATGGAGTGCCGGCCAGGCGGCGAGTCGATCCCCGGCACCGGACCGGGAACGGGCTGCCCACCCCGGCACCGCACACCCTGGCGGACGTGAGACGTGGATTGATTTTCGCTGTACTGGACGCCCGTTCTGCGGCCGGTGCGCGCGACCCACAATGTCTTGGCTAAGTGTGGCCGGGGGGGAGTTGACAGATTGAGGCGTGGCCTGTATTGTTTCTGAGCCTCCACGGAGGCGGGATGCATGACAGGTGAAGCAGTGCGAGAGCAGGATCGTCCGACAGGACGAGCCGGACGGCCGATCTCCCCCCGAGGGCGGCTCCAGATCCGGAGAAGGAACCCCGCAGGGGTTCCACCAATGAGTGACCCTTTGGGGTCACAGCCAAGCGCAAGCTTGGATCGAACTGTACTTAAAGGCCATCTGGCCTTGGGTAACCATTTTATGGAGAGTTTGA
>NZ_JACHFK010000005.1:0-45000 GCF_014201805.1 Deinococcus metalli
CAGCTGGTAGAGCACTACCTTGCCAAGGTAGATGTCGCGAGTTCGAATCTCGTCTCCCGCTCCAGAATTCAGGACCCCCCCTCACACGAGGGGGGTTCTTGTTGTATATGACGAAACTCAGGCCTGGTGGCATAGGCGACCGGGCCTGAGCTGTATAACCTCCCTTACTCGATCCGGATCTCTGCCGGGTCGAACGACGTCTTCGGGTACTTCGGGTCCATGTCTTTCAGTGTGTCGAGCAGGATCTGGCTGATCAGCAGGTCGCGGTACCACTTGTGGTCGGCGGGAATCACGTACCACGGTGCGTCGGCCGTGCTGGTGCCCAGGGCGTCCTGGTACGCGGCCGTGAACTGGGTCCAGTGCTCGCGGTCCTTCAGGTCGCCGGGGTTGAACTTCCAGTGCTTGCCGGGCTCGTCCAGACGGTCCTGGAGGCGGCGCTTCTGCTCGTCGCGGCTGATGTGCAGGTAGAACTTCAGGATGCGGGTGCCGCTGTCTGCCAGCAGCTCCTCGAAGTGCCGGATGTGCCGCAGCCGCGCCTTGGCGGTCTTGTCGTCGATCATGTCGTACACGCGCGTGACGAGGACGTCCTCGTAGTGGCTGCGGTTGAAGACGCCGATCATGCCCTTGCCGGGTACCTGCGCGTGGATGCGCCAAAGGAAGTCGTGGGCAAGTTCTTCCTCGGTGGGTACCTTGAAGGGCGCGATCGTCAGGCCGTTCGGGTTGAATGAACCGACCACGTGCTTCACGACACCGTCCTTGCCGCCGGCGTCGCGGGCCTGCAGGACGATCAGGAGCGCCTGTTTCCGCTCGGCGTACAGGCGTTCCTGCCATTCGGCGAGCTGCTCCTGCAGTTCCTTGGTGAGCACCTTGGCGTCGTGCTGTTCCAGGCCGCCGTCCTCATCGGTTTTCCACTCGGCGAGCTTGACCTTCTTGCCTTCCTTCACGCGGTACGCGTCGGTTTTCATTCCACGGAGGCTACCATTCCCGCCACGACGCTGCGGGCGCGCTCTTCGATCTCCTCCCACTCCACGGCGGTCTGCCGGCCCGCATCGAACTCGGCGTTCAGCTGGGCGTGCAGGGCCAGCAGGCCAGGGTCGGTCTTGTCGCAGCTTCGGCCGGTGTGCTGCCGGATCAGGAAGATCAGGCCCGCCACGCCGCTGTCCTTGGTCAGGGACAGGCTCAGGGGCCGGCCGAGCAGGGTGGGAACATCGAAGGGCGCGTACATCGGCCAGAACTTGTTGAGGCCGTCGGCATGGATGCCGGCGCGGGTGCGGTGGGCGTCGCGGCCGTACAGGGGGTACTGGGGCGGCACGCCCTGCCCCAGCGCGGCGTAGAGGTCGGCCAGGGCGTTCAGGGCGGTGAAGTCCGGGGCGTCCACCAGACCCAGGCCGCTCAGGTGGAGCAGCACGCCCTCGAGGGGCACGTTGCCGGTGCGTTCGCCCTTGCCGAGCAGCGTGCCGTTGATGGCGGCGCACCCGGCCAACACGGCCGCCAGGGCATTGGCGACGACAAGGTGCGTGTCGTTGTGCGGGTGGAACTCCAGCCGCTCGCCGGGGATGCCCGCGGCGATCAGGGCGCGGACGTGGCCGGGCACGCTGCGCGGCCACGCCACGCCGTCCCACGGCAGGCCCAGCCCCAGCGTGTCGCAGATGCGGAACTTGGGCGCCTGCGTGTCCGGGTACGCGCTGGCCACGCGCTGCACGGCGTCAACGAAGGGCAGGATGAATTCGCGGGGCGCGCGGGTGGCGTCCTCCAGGTGAAGTCTCGGGCGCAGGCCCGCGTCCAGTACGGCCTGCACGGCGTCCAGGTAGGTGCGGGCGGCCTGGGCGCGGCCACCGGGCGTGAACTTGTGGAAGGTGTGGTAGTCGCTGGCACTGGCGAGCATGCCCGTCTCGCGCACGCCCAGCCCGGCCACGAGTTCGGCGTCGCGGCGGGTGGCGCGGATCCACGTGGTCGGCTCGACCGGGTGCCCGCCGCGCCAGCGCTCCAGCGCGCCCTCCAGCATGGCGCGGTCGGCCGGTCGGTACACGAAGAACTCCGCCTGCCGGATCGCGCCGGTCGTGCCGGTGAACTCGCCCATGCGCTCGTAAATGGCGAGGCCGTCCTCGGTGGTCAGCGGCAGGCCGCCCTGCTGGCCGTCGCGGTGCGTGGTCTCGGTCGTCCACGCGCGGGCGGGCAGCGTGCCGGGCCGCTCCTCCCAGACCACCCGGGGAAAGGCGTCCGGCGGAAAAGTGCCGGGGAAGAGGTCGGGCTGAGGGACGTCAGGCACCGGTGTGGGGGTGGACATGGTCATGGCCGCATCCTGCGCCCGGCTGTACAGGTCGTCAATCTTGATCGGCCAATCAATGTTAGCGTCGGAGGATGACCGACGTGACGTACCTGACGGCGGGCGAGGCGACCGCGCGGCTGGGCGTAAAGGCCGCGACGCTGTACGCCTACGTGTCGCGCGGCCTGATCCGCAGCGAGGCCGCGCCGGACGGCACACGCTCGCGGCGCTACCACGCGGGGGACGTGCAGGCCCTGCTGGCCCGCCAGGGCCTGCGCCGCGACCCGGACGGCGCCGTGCAGGACGCGGTGGGGAGCGCGCTGGACTGGGGCGGGCCGGTGCTCGACAGCGCCCTGACGCGCATCGCGGACGGACGCGTGACCTACCGCGGCCACGATGTCCTGACCCTGGCCGAGACCAGCAGCGTCGAGGCCGTCGCGGCGCTGCTGTGGGCTGACAACCCGGACGCGTGGGCGGCCCTGCCCCTGCGGGCCCGCCTGCACCCGGGCGCGCTTCCGCCCGCCGGAACGCCGCTGGAGGCCTTCGCGTACGCCCTGACGCACGCCGGGGCACACGACCTGACCGCCCACGACGCCCGGCCGCAGGCCGGCCCGGTTCACGCGGCGCGCGTGCTGAACCTGCTGTACGCGGCCCTGGAGCGCCACCACGGCGTGCCACCCGCCCCGGACCTGCGCCTGCATGCCCGGCTGGCCCGCGTGTGGGGCGTGCCCGCCCACGCGGAGCTGCTGCGCCGCGCACTGGTGCTGCTGGCGGACCACGAACTCAACGTCAGCACCTTCACGGCCCGCGTGGCGGCCAGCGGCGGTGCGGGCCTGCCGCACGCCACCCTGGCAGCGCTGGCGGCGCTTCAGGGCCCTCGCCACGGTCTGGCGGCCCTCGACGCGGCGGAGCTGCTGAACCACGCGGCGCGGGACGGTGCCCGGGCAGCCCTGCGTAGCGCCACGCGGCGCCACGGGCACCCGCCGGGCTTCGGGCACCGCCTGTACCCGGCGGGCGATCCGCGCGGCGCGGCGCTGCTGGACGCCCTGGCCCTCCAGCTCGGTCACTCGGCTGCCGTCCGGAGCGCGCAGGAGCTGCGGGCCGTGATGGCCGGGGAGACCGGCGAGGCCGCGAACGTCGACCTGGCGCTGGGCGCGCTGGTGCTGGCGCTGGATCAGCCGCCCGAGGCGGCGGTGGTGGTATTCGCCCTCGCCCGCGCGGTGGGCTGGTTGGCACACGCGCTGGAGGCGCTGGGCAGCGGCCGGATGCTGCGGCCCCGCGCGCGGTACATAGGCCGCTGAGCCTGGGGGAAAACTACGTCCGGGGAAGGCGCTGACCCTCCCCGGACGTGGAATTGCACGTCTGTGCCCCGTTTCAGGACGTGCTGGCCGGGGTGGGGCTGGACCCGCCACGCACCAGCGCGAAGGCGCGGCCACCGAGCACCACGATCAGCGCGGCGCTGGCGAGGGCGATCCCCAGCGCCGCCGGGAGGCCGACCTGCCGGGCCACGAAGCCGATCACGGGCGGGCCGAGCAGGAAACCGCCGTACCCGATGGCGGCGACCAGCGCAATGCCGCGCCCGGCCAGGGCGTGCCCGGCGGTGCCGTACATCACGGGCACCACGTTGCTCAGGCCCAGGCCGGACAGCGCGAAGCCCAGCGTGGCCGGCACCGGCTCGCGCCACAGCAGGGCCAGGGCCAGCCCGACGGCGGTGGTCAGCGCGCCGATCCGCACGATGCGCTCGTCGCTCAGGCGCGCGCGGCCCATGTCCCCGAACCAGCGGCCGAGGGTCATGGTGGTCACGAAGGCCGTGTAGCCGATACCGGCCGCGCCGCCCGCCAGTCCCAGCACGTCCCGGAAGTACAGCGCGGTCCAGTCGTAGTTCGCGGCCTCGGCCAGCATGCCCAGGAAGCACATGGCGCCCAGCAGCAGCACGGCCACGCCGAACAGCGGCACGGACGCGGCGGGCGTGCCGTCCTCGTGCGTGGTGGGGGCGGGCGGGTCGGGGATCAGGAAGCGCAGCGCATACAGGCCGGCGGCCACCGTGGCGACCACCACGATCAGGGCGTGCGTGAGCAGCGGCACGCGGCCGATCAGCAGGGTGCCGAGGGCGGCGCCCAGCAGGCCCCCCAGACTGAAGTAGGCGTGCAGCCGGCTCATGATCGGCCGGCCCAGGGCGCGCTCGACCGTGACGCCCTGGGCGTTCATGGCAACGTCCATCACGCCGTTCGCAGCGCCCAGCACCGCCAGACCCAGGACCAGTGTCCACAGGTTCGCGGCCAGCAGGGGCAGCAGCAGCGACAGCAGGAACAGCACGGTGGCGACGCGCGTGACCCGGTCGCTGCCCCAGCGGGCGGTCCAGCGGCCGACCAGGCTCATGCTCAGGACGCCGCCGATGCCGCTGGCGAGCAGGCCCAGGCCGATCTGCGCGGCGTCCAGATGCAGCGTGTCGCGCACGGTGGGGATGTTCACGGCCCACGTGGCGAAGACCATGCCGTTGACCAGGAAGATGGCCCCCACCGCGCGGCGGGCGGCCTCGGCCTGCACCGGGGAGGGGGAAGAAACGGACAGCGCGGTCGTCATGGACACCTCGGGGCGGGGGAGCAGGGGACAATCTGAAACGATTCAGATCGGCTGTCCATACGCTAGCATTCCGGTATGCCCCCCGCCAAGCCGTCTGCCAAGGCCCCGCCCCGGGGGGGCCGGATCACGCTGCGCGAGGTCGCCCGCGCCCTCGGGGTGTCGGTCGCCACCGTCAGCAACGCCTACAACCGCCCCGACCAGCTGTCGCAGGACCTGCGGGAACGCATCCTGGAGACCGCCCAGCGCCTCGGGTACCGCGGTCCCGATCCGCTCGCGCGCAGCCTGCGCCGCGGCCGCACCGGCGTGGTCGGCGTGGTCTACGACGCGCCGCTGGAGTACGCCTTCGCGGACCCGGCCGCCGCGATGTTCCTCGGGAGCGTCGCGCACGCCATCCAGGAGCAGGCGCTGAACCTGCTGCTGCTCGCCAGCCCGGGCGACGCCCTGCCGGTCCGCAGCGCCAGCGTGGACGCCTTCATCGTGTACTGCGCCGCGGAGGACAGCGACCTGCTGAGCGCCGTGCTGGACCGCGGGCTGCCCACCGTGCTGGTCGACCAGTACGCCCATCCACAGGCCGTGCAGATCGGCATCGACGACGCCGGCGGCGCCCGCGAGGCCGCCCGGCACCTGCGCGACCTGGGGCACGCGCACATCGGCGTGGTGTGCCTGGAACTCGGACCGGAGCGCCACAGCGGCCCCGTTACGCCAGAACGAGAGCGCGCCACGTCGTACCGCACGACCGCCGAGCGCCTGCTGGGCTACCGCACCGGCGCGCAGGGCGCGGCCCTGTATCCCGTCGAGACCGAGCAGAACACCCCGCAGGAGGGAGAACTGCGCACGCTCGACCTGCTGGCCGCGCACCCGCAGATCACCGCCGTGCTGTGCATGAGCGACGTGCTGGCCCAGGGCGCGCTGCGCGCCGCGCAGGGTCTGGGGCGCAGCGTGCCGGGCGACCTGAGCATCATCGGCTACGACGACCTGCCCAGTTCCAGCGCGCTGGGCCTCACGACCGTGTGGCAGCCCACCGCCGACAAGGGCCGCCACGTGGGCGAGACGCTGCTGAGCCTGCTGGGCGGCGCGCCGGCCGAGAACGTGACCCTCCCCACCCGGCTGGTCGTGCGCGGCAGCACGGCCGGGCCGGGCGGCGCCCGCTGACAGCGCCCAGGCTCAGGTCTGCGGGCCGGTCAGCTTCAGGGCCGCGGCGTGCAGCATCCGCACGCCGGTCTCTAGGCTGGCCTCGTCCAGCGTGAAGCGCGGGTGGTGGTGCGGCCAGCGGCTGTCCGCCGCGTCGCTGCCGGCGCCCACGTTGAAGTACGCGCCCGGCGCCTTTTCCAGGTACGCGCTGAAGTCCTCGCCGCCCATGGTGGGCCGGGCGTCCTGGAAATGCTCCTCGCCCACGGTGTCCAGCGCGATCTGCTTGAGCTGCGCCGCCACCCAGTCGGTGTTGATCAGCGGGCGGTAGCCGAACTCGTAGCGCAGGTCATAGGTCGCACCGTGCGCGTCGCACACGCCCTTCACGACCCGCTCGATCAGTTTCGGGGCCTTGTCACGCAGGACCGGGTCGAAGGTCCGCACCGTGCCCATTAGCTGCGCGCTGTCCGGGATGACGTTGTGCGTGGTGCCGCTGCGGAAGTACGTGATGCTGATCACCAGGGCGTCCTGTGCGCCCACGTGGCGGCTCACGATGTGCTGCAGGTTCGTGACCACCTGCGCGCCCACCGCGATCGGATCGACCGCTTCCTCGGGGTGGGCGCCGTGACCGCCGCGGCCCTGGATGGTGAGTTCCAGCATGTCCGGCGCGGCCATGAACGCGCCCGGCTTGACCGTCACCATCCCGGCCGGCAGCTGGCTGTTCAGGTGCAGGCCCGTGACCACGTCCACGCCGTCCATCAGGGGCGTGTTCATCACGAGTTCCTCGGCGCCGCCCGGCCCGATCTCCTCGGCGTGCTGGAAGATCATGCGCACCTCGCCCGGCACGTCCTGCGGGTGCTCGGACAGCAGCTTGGCGGTGCCCAGCAGGATCGCGGTGTGCCCGTCGTGCCCACACGCGTGCATGACGCCCGCGTTCTTCGACGCGAACTCGAAGGTGTTCTCCTCCTGGATGGGCAGCGCGTCGATGTCGGCGCGCAGCAGCAGCGTGCGGCCCGGCTTGCCGCCCCGCAGCACGGCCAGCACGCTGGTCTCGGTGGGCCGCGTGACCGTCAGGCCCGGCATCGCCCTCAGCTCGGCCTCGATGAAGGCCGCCGTGTTGTGCTCGTGGAAGCCCACCTCGGGGTTCATGTGCAGGTGCCGACGCCATGCCACCAGCTGCTCGCGCAGGCTGCTGACCCTGTCCTGGGTTGCGGTCATGCCTCCAGCGTAGCGTGACGCGGCCGCGCCGGGCGGGCCCGCACGCTCCAGTCCGCATACGCCGGACGTGCCGGCCCGGCGGTACAGTGGTCGCAAGGAGCCCCCATGCGCAAGCTGATCGTGACCGAGTTCCTGACGCTCGACGGTGTGTACGAGGAAGCCACCCCGTGGCAGCGCGACTACGCCCCCGACGACGGCCCCTTCAAGCGCGACGAACTGTTCGGGGCGGACGCGCTGCTGCTGGGCCGCGTGACCTACGACGGTTTCGCCGCGTACTGGCCGACAGCCACCGGAGCGTTTGCTGAGCGCATGAACCGCCTGCCGAAGTACGTCGCCACGACCACCCGGACAAGCCTCGACTGGAACGCCACGCCGCTGGGCGGGGACGTGGTCGCCGCCGTGCGCGACCTCAAGGCGCAGGAGGGAGGAGCTCTCCTGGTGTATGGCAGCGGCACCCTGGTGCAGACGCTGCTGCGCCATGACCTCGTGGACGAACTCCGGCTGATGGTCTACCCGCTGGTGCTCGGACGCGGCAAGCGCCTGTTCGGTGAGGGCGACCCCCTGCGCCTGGCCCTGAGCAGCGCCCGCGACCTCGGTTCCGGCGTGATGCTCCTGATCTATGAACCGGACCGGAGCGCCCGGACGGACGGGTGAGGGTACCGGGCGCGTGCCGACGTGCCACACTCCGCCCATGACTGACCCCAGAGCGCAGGCCGCCGTCGACGCCATCCGTGCCGCGCAGGAACTGGAGGTCGCCGCCCGGCACCTGCGCACCGCCGCCGCCCACCTGCGGGCCGGCGAGGTGCCCCGCTACGCCGCTCACCTGCTGGCCGGGCGCGGGCACCTGCTGACTGCGGGCGCCACGCTGGACGCCCTGGCCGTGGCGCACGCGGCGCACAGCCACCCGGCGCCGCTGGCGGAGTGACGGGAACCCGGAGGCACAGCCCCTCGTATTCCGGCACATGAAGACCCCACGCAGCGCCGCGCGCAGCGGCACCTTCGGCAAGGTTCTGGTGTACGCCCCCATCGTGCTCGAGGTGCTGAACCTCGTGCGCCGCAGCCAGGCGGCCAAGCGCGGCAAGTACGTCAAGGCGCGTAAACGTGACCGGATCATCGACGGCCTGCTGGGCCACGCCTCCCGCGCGGTGGGCGGCAAAGGCCGCAAGCAGCGCTGGTTCTGAACGCCCAAGAACCCCTTAAGCGCGCTGACCCCGGCCGGGGCGGCGCGCGTCTAGCGTGGGTCCATGCCGCGTAAACCACACATCAAGCCGCCCACCCCGGAATCCCGCCGGGTCGGGTACGCCATCGTCGGTCTGGGCAAGCTCAGCGTGGAGGAGCTGATTCCGGCCGTGCGCACCAGCCAGGAGGGCTACGTGGCCGCGCTGGTCACCAGCGAACTGGACAAGGGCCGTGAGTTCGCCCGCGCCCTCGACCTGAAAGACAGCGACGTGTACGCCTATGACGACTTCGAGGCCCTCGCGCAGCGGGAGGACGTGCAGGCGGTGTACATCGTGCTGCCGAACAGCCTGCACCGCGAGTTCATCACGCGCGCCGCCAAGATGGGCAAGCACATCCTGAGCGAGAAGCCGCTCGGCATGAATGCCAAGGACGCGCAGAAGATCGTGGACACGTGCAAGAAGGCCGGCGTGCAGCTGATGACCGCGTACCGCTGCCAGTACACCCCGCACCACTGGGCGGCCCGCGACGCCGTGCAGGGCGGGCGCCTGGGCACCGTCAAGCTGCTCGATTCCATCCACGTGCAGGTCGAGGACGATCCCACGGCGTGGCGGCTCCAGAAGGACCTCGCGGGGGGCGGCCCGTTGCCGGACGTGGGCATCTACAGCGTGAACACGCTGCGCTTCGTGACCGGCCAGGAACCCGAGTGGGTCTTTGCCACCCTGCACCAGCCCAAAAAGGACAAGCGCTTCCGCGAGGTCGAGGAGTCCGTCAGCTTCCTGCTGGGCTTCCCGGACGGCGTGACTGCCACCGTGCACACCAGTTACGGTGCGTTCAAGACCGACACCCTGCGCGTGATGGGCGACCGCGGCAGCCTGCTGATGGACCCCGCGTTCACGTACCGGGGCCTGAAACTCTCCATCGAGGACAGCGCGGGCACCACCGTGCCGAGCTTCCCCGACTACAACCAGTTCGGCCTGGAGTTCGACCACTTCGCGCAGCGTGTCCGCGACGGCCGGGCGCCGTGGACGCCGGGCGAGGAGGCCGTGCAGGACCACGTGATCATGGACGCCCTGTACGAGAGCGCCCGCAGCGGCGAGGTGGTGAAGCTCAAGGGTGTGAAGAAGAAGGACGCCTTCCGCGGCACCAAGCCCCAGCTGCCCGGCAGCGGGGACTGACCACGTCCAGCAGCTCGACCCTGTAGCATCCCCCGCATCCGTTCGCTCGCGGCGCCCCTAGATTCGGGAGCATGGATTTGCGCTCCGGGCAGGCCTTCTGGCCCCTGCAAAGCGGCCTCATGCACACCTACCCGCCGCTGACGCAGGGTGAGCGAGCGGACGTGCTGGTGATCGGAGCCGGCATCACCGGGGCGCTGCTGGCCGACGCCCTGAGCGCGGCCGGGCTGGACACGGTGGTGCTCGACCGGCGCGACGTCGCCACCGGCAGCACCAGCGCCAGCACGGCCCTGCTGCAATACGAGATCGACACGAACCTCGTCGACCTGATTCCCATGATCGGCCAGCGCCACGCGGAGCGCGCGTACCAGCTGTGCCGCGAGTCCATCGACATGATCCGGCACGTGACGGCCACGCTGCCGGACGACTGCGGCTTCAAGGAGCGCGGCAGCCTGTACTACGCCAGCACCCGCCGCGACGCCCGCATGCTGGCACGCGAACACACTGCCCGCGAGGCCGCCGGCCTGACGGTCGAACTGCTCGACCACCGCGAGCTGCGCGACCGTTTCGGGATCGGCGCGCCCAACGCCCTGTACAGCCCGGACGGCGCGGAGGTCGATCCGTACCGCCTCGCGCAGCACCTGCTGTGGCGCGCCCGCGACCGGGGCGCCCGTGTGTACGACCGCACCACCGTCACGCGGCTGGACGAGCACCGCACGGAGTTCACGGCGCACACCGACCGCGGGCTGACCGTCACGGCCCGGTACGTGATCGTCGCCACCGGCTACGAAGCCGAGACCTTCCTGGGCCGGCGGCTGGCGCAGCTGAAGAACTCCTACGCGCTGGCGACCGAGCCGGTCGGCCGCGAGCCCTGGCCGACCGGCTGCCTGATCTGGGAAACGGCCCGCCCGTACCTCTACGCCCGCACCACCGCTGACGGCCGGATCGTGATGGGCGGCGAGGACGACTCCTTCAACAGTCCCCTTCGGCGCGAGAAGGCGCTGGCGGGCAAACAGCGGCGCCTGGAGCGCAAGCTCGAGAAGCTGCTGCCGGACCTGGAGCTGGAGGTCGCCTTTGCGTGGGCCGGCACCTTCGGCGAGACGAAGGACGGCCTCGCGTACATCGGCCCGAAGGAAGCGGGCTCGCGCCTGCTGTTCGCGCTCGGGTACGGCGGCAACGGCATCACGTACTCCGCGCAGGCCGCCCGCCTCCTCACCGCGTATGTGCAGGGCCGGACGGACGCCGATCTGGAGATCTTCGACCTGAACCGCTGAGGGCCTGACAGTTCGGTGCCACCGGCGCCCCTCGCCGGCGGTCTATTGCCCGCTGGTGACCTTCAGGCCGACGATGGCCACGACCATCAGGACCATGAAGGCCACGCGGGCGGCGCCGGCCGGCTCGTGGAACAGCGCGATGCCGAGAATGGCCGCGCCCACCGCGCCGATACCGACCCACACGCCGTACGCCGTGCCGATGGGCAGGGTCCGGGCGGCCACGCCGAGCAGGCCCATGCTGGCGATCATGCTCAGCACCGTGAGCACCGTGGGCAGGGGCCGGGTGAACCCCTCGGTGTATTTCAGGCCGATGGCCCAGCCGACTTCCAGCAGTCCCGCGACAACGAGCAAGATCCACGCCATGACGTGACACCTCCTTGGTGTCTCGCCGTCTTGTCGTGACCGGGTACGGCGGAACTCTCGTCCGGGCGGCCTGGGGCCACGGGAGCAGTGTGCCATCCAGGCGGCTGGGCCGGGTAAGCAGGGTGTCAAGGCGTGCCTACACTCCGGTGCCGTTCCGTCGGTAGACGTGAGCGGCAACGTTGAAGGTCGTACAGGACACGGGTGAACCCCTGCCGCAGCGGACCACGGATCAGGGGTCGTCCAGCACGTCCACGCGGATGCGGTCGTCGGCGGGCGAGTAGACGCACGTGAAGTCCAGCATCCGGCCGTCCGGGCGGGTGACCGCGGCATTCCAGCGCGTTCCGTCGGCGCCCTCGCTGATTCCCTGGGCGGCGTCCGCCACGGCCGGGAAGCGCAGGTCGGCCACGGGCAGCAGCAGCGCGGCCGACACACTCGTCTGGCAGCGGGCCACCAGATCCGCGGCGCCGGTGCCGCCCGGCGCGTCGTTCGGCATGGCCGGGGCCGCCGCGGGCCGCACGGCCAGCCACGCGACGAGCGCCACGACCGGCACGAAGGGCAGCGCCCAGCGCACGGCCCACCAGCGCGGGCGGGGGCCCAGCGCAGCACGCACCTCGCGGCGGTACGCCAGCGCCGCCAGCCGGTGGCGGGCGGCGTCCTGCGCGGCGGCGCGGGCCTGAGCAGCCGCCACCTCCTCCGCCTCGATGCGGCGGCGTTCCTCCTCGCTGAGCATACTCGGCAGAGTAAGGTGCTCAGAGGAGCATGGCGTCGGTCGAAAGGCGGAGAAACGCCTACGCCAGCGTGCGCGGCCGGGTGGGGCTGTCGGTGATGGCGGAGTACACGAAGGTGCGCAGGTCGTCCCGCACGCGGTCCGGCGACAGCAGCAGCTGCGTCATGAAGATCACGGCCAGGTCCTCGGTCGGGTCGATCCAGAAGTACGTGCCGGCCGCGCCGCCCCAGTAAAAGTCGCCGGCGTTGCCGATGCGCAGGCTGCGCGCCGGATCGAGGGTCACCGCGAAGCCCAGTCCGAAGCCCACGCCCGCCGAGCCGGTCTCGGACGCGGCGATGGCGGAGCGCATCAGGGTGGCGATGTCCGCGCCGCCCGGCAGGTGGTTGCGGGTCATGAGTTCCAGCGTCTTGGGGCCGATCAGCCGCGCGCCGTCCAGTTCGCCGCCGCGCAGCAGCATGCGGCAAAAGCGCAGGTAATCGGCTGCCGTGGATACCAGGCCTCCGCCCCCCGAGACGAAGTGCGGCGCAGCCAGGTACGGACTGGTGGCCCGCGCGTCGTAGAGCACGCGTCCCTGCGGGGTCAGCGCGTAGCACGGCATGAAGCGCCCGGCCTTGTCCGGCGCCACGGAGAAGTCGGTGTCCACCATACCCAGCGGCCCCAGGATGCGCTGGCGCACGAACTCCTCGAAGGGCTGCTCCGCGATCCGGCCCACCACGGCGCCCAGGACGTCGGTGGCGAAGGAGTAGTGCCACGCCTCGCCGGGCGCGTACTCCAGCGGCAGGTCGGCCAGCGCCGTGATCATGCCCTCCAGCGTGGTGGTCGTGCCCAGGCCCAGGGCGCGGTACGCCCCGTCCAGCCGCCCACCCTGCTGGATGTGGTAGCTCAGGCCCGCCGTGTGCCGCAGCAGATCGACCATCAGCATGGGCCGGCGCGGCGGCTCGGACGTGAAGCGGCCCAGTTCTCCGCCGGTCCACACGCCCAGGTTCGCCCACTCGGGAATCACGCGGCTGACCGGATCGCCCAGCGCCACCTTGCCGTCCTCGACCAGCATCATGAACGCCAGACTCGTGATCGGCTTGGTCATGGAGTAGATGCGGAAGATGTGGTCGTCCCGCAGCGCCACCCCCGCCTCCACGTCCGCGAAGCCCTGCGCGTGCTGGTGCACGATCTCGCCGCGGCGGTACACCAGCGTCAGGGCGTTCGGGAGGACGCCGGTATCGAGGTACGTGGCCCTGAGGTGATCTTCCCAGGCGTGCAGGCGGTCAGTCGAGATGCCAGCGGTCATGGTCATGGGCGCTCCTTGGGTGGCTCTGTGCCGCTGAGGATACACACCGCTCTGCGTGCTCCGGTGGAGGGCCGCTGCCCCGCGCTCCCGCCGTCCCGCTGCTCCGGCCAGCCGCCGGGCGCCCTGTGCGAGCATGGCGGTCATGAGCCGCGCCCTGAGCCCCTCGCCCACGGCGCAGCACCCGGCGCCGCCCCTGGTCCCCCGCACCCTGGGGGTGGGGCTGATCCTGGTCGTCATGATCGTCGCGTTCGAGGCCATGGCGGTTGGCACCGTCATGCCGCGCGTGGCGTCCGACCTGAACGGGCTGGCGCTGTTCGGCTGGGCGTCCAGCGCCTTCTTGCTCTCCAGCCTGTTCGGCGCAGTGGCGAGCGGCACGCTGGCCGACCGGTGCGGGCTGGCGCCGGGCACCGTGGTGTCGCTGGCGCTGTTCGCGCTGGGCCTGCTGGTGGGCGGCACGGCCGCCTCGATGCCGGCGTTCGTGCTGGGCCGCGTGATCCAGGGGCTGGGCGCCGGCGGCCTGGGCGCGCTGCCGTGGGCGGTCATCACGACGCGTTACCCGGAGGCGTCGCGGCCCCGCATGCTGGCGGCCATGTCCAGCGCGTGGCTGCTGCCGGTGCTGGTCGGCCCCCTGATCGCCAGCGTGATCGCGGACCAGTGGTCGTGGCGACCGGTGTTCTGGGGCCTGGTGCCGCTGTTGCTGCTGGCCGCGCCGCTGTGCGTCCTGCCCCTGCTGGCCCGGCATGGAGGAGCTGGAGCTGAGCGGTCTGGGCCGCCGGCGCCCAAGCGGCAGCTGTGGCCGGCGCTGGGCCTGCTCGCCTCGGCCGGCGCCCTGATCGAGGGCCTGCGCCGCCCGGACCCTCTTGCCCTGGCAGTGGCCGGCGTGGGGCTGGTGGGCCTGCTGGTCGCGGCCCGGCCGCTGTTCCCGGTGGGCATGGGACGGCTCGCACCGGGCCTGCCCCGGCTGCTGGCGCTGCGTGGCCTGCTGGCGTTCGCGTTCATGGGCTCCGGCACGTTCCTGCCGCTGGCCCTGCACGACCTGCGCGGCCTGAGCCTGAGCGGCGCGGGCGTGGTGCTCAGCGTCGGCGGCGTCACGTGGACCGCCGGGTCGTGGCTCCAGGCGCGCATCGAGCGGCGCTGGAACGGCGCGTACCGCACCCTGACCACCCGCGCGGCCATGGTGTGCGTGGTGCTGGGCCTGGGCCTCACGGCCCTGACCACCCTGGGCGCCCTGCCGCTGTGGTGCGTGTACGCGGGGCAGGTGCTGGGCAGCCTGGGCATGGGCATCGGCTACAACGGCATCAGCCTGAACGCGCTGGCCAGCGTGCCCGCCGCCGAGGCCGGGCGCTCGTCGGGCCAGCTGGCGAACATCGAGACCCTGATGGTCGCCCTGGCCGCCGGCATCGGCGGAGCGCTGATCGCGCGCGTCGAGCCCCTGCAGGGCGCGTTCACGCTCGCCTTCGGCGTGGCCCTGCTGGCCGCCCTGATCGCGGTGGTGGCCGCCCTGCGCCTCCGGCTGTCCGCCGCCGGGTAGGCAAGGCTCCTCAACACGGCGACGCGCCGGACCCTGTGCCTCCGGCGCGTCTGCTCCACAACCGGCCCTACACGCCCAGGTACGCGCTGCGCACACGGTCGTCGGTCATGAGCTCGGCGGACGTGCCCTGGAGCGAGATCCTGCCGCTCTCCAGCACGTAGCCCCGGTGCGCGATGCCCAGCGCCGCGAAGGCGTTCTGCTCGGCCAGCAGGACGCTGACGCCGGCCTCGTTCACGCGCTGCACGGTCTGGAACACCTGTTCCACCACCAGCGGCGCCAGGCCGAGCGACGGCTCGTCCAGCAGCAGCAGCGAGGGCCGCGCCATCAGCGCGCGGGCGATGGCGACCATCTGCTGCTGCCCGCCCGACAGGCTGCCGGCGGGATCGTGGCGTTTCTCGACTAGGATCGGGAAGAGGTCCATGACGCGCGCCAGTTCGCGCGCCGTGCCCGCCGGATCGCGCCGGTGCACGTACGCGCCCAGGCGCAGGTTCTTCTCCACGCTCAGGTCCGGGAACAGCAGGCGGCCCTCCGGGCACTGGGCCACGCCGTGCGCGACATTGAATTCGGGCCGGCCGCCGGTCAGGGACGTGCCGTTCCAGCGGGCCGCGCCCCCGGCCGGCCGCTGGAGGCCCGAGAGCGTGCGGAACAGCGTGCTCTTGCCCGCGCCATTCGCGCCGAGCAGCACCACGATCTCGCCGGGGTTCACGCTCAGGGTCACGTCGTGCAGGGCGGTGAACGTTCCGTAGTTCACGCGCAGGTTCTGGATCTCAAGCATGGCCGGCCCCCACGCCCTGGCCCATCTGGCCGCCGTGCGCGTGGCTGCCCAGGTACGCCGTGATCACGGCCGGGTCGCGGCTGACCTCGGCCGGCGTGCCCTGCGCGATCAGTTGCCCGTGGTGCAGCACCAGAATCCGGTCGGCCAGGCCCATCACCAGGCTCATCTTGTGCTCGACCAGGGCCACGGACAGGCCGCCCTGCACCAGCTCGCGGATCAGGGCCATCAGGCGCACCGTTTCGTCGGGGTTCATGCCGGCGGCCGGTTCGTCCAGCAGCAGCAGCGCGGGATCGCTGGCGAGCGCCATGGCGATGCCCACGCGCTTCTGCCCCTCCTGCGTGAGGGCTCCGGCAGGCCGGTGCGCCTGCGGGGCCAGCCCCACGCGTTCCAGGGCGCGCATGGCGCCGGCGCGGCTGGCGTCCTCGTCGCGCTTTTCACGACCGGTGCGCAGCAGGGCGTCCAGCAGCCCGGCCCGCGTGCGGACGCGGTGGCCGATCATGACGCCCTCGAGCACGCTGAGTTCCCTGTAGATCGTCGTGGTCTGGAAGGTGCGCGCGACGCCGCGCGCCACGACCTGATGCGTTTTCAGGCGCGTGACGTCCTCGCCCCGGAAGCGGATGGTGCCGGCCGTGGGCACATAGAAGCCCGAGATCAGGTTGAAGAAGGTGCTCTTGCCCGCTCCGTTTGGCCCGATGATCGCGGTGATCTGTCCGGCCGGAATGCTGGCGGTCACGTCCTTCACGGCGTCCAGCCCGCCGAAGCGGATGCCCAGCCCCTGGACGTCCAGCAGTCCCTGCATGGGTGCCTCAGGCATGCTGATCCCCCACCTCGCGGCCCGCCTCGGCGCGGCTTTCCGGGCCGGTCTCGGGGGCCGTACCGGTGCGCCGCGCCCGCAGCCGTTCCCACACGCCCACCAGGCCGTGCGGCGCGAACATCACCAGCAGCACCAGCAGCGGCCCGAACACGATGTACTGGTAGTCCTGGAGTCCCTTGAGGCCCTGCGACAGCCCGTACATCAGGCCGGTGCCCACGAGCGGCCCCGCCAGGGTGCCCAGGCCGCCCACCAGCACGTACAGCAGCACCGTGAAGGTCGTGACCGGCCCGGTGATCGCGGAGCCCAGAAAGCCCACGTACACGGCGTACAGCCCGCCGGCGAAGCCCGCGATGGCGGTCGAGAGCATCATGGCGCGCAGCTTGTGCGCGACGACGTCGATGCCGGCGCTGCGGGCCAGATCCTCGCCGCCCCGGATGGCGAGCAGCGAGCGGCCGAACACGCTGGCGCGCGTGCGGGCCACCACGACCACCGTGACGGCCAGCGCGAGCAGCGCGAGCAGGTAGTACCCCCCCGCGAGCTTCAGGCCGGCGGCCTGCGACATGGCCGACAGACCCGCCGGCGCGGCCACGCCGTTCAGGCCGTCGTTGCCGCCGGTCAGGGCGTCCCACTTGTTGATGATCAGGGCGATGATCACGCCCACGCCCAGTGTAAAGATGGAAAACGCGTCCCCGCGCGTGCGGAACGCCACCAGACCCAGCAGCAGGCCGCCCACAGCGCACAGCAGCACGCCCGCCGGCCACGCCACCCAGAAGCTCCACCCGGCCTTCAGGGTCAGAATCCCGACCGTGTACGCCCCGATGCCGAAGAAGCCCGCGTGCGCCAGCGGCAGCAGGCCCGCGTAGCCCAGCATGACGTTCAGGCCGTACGCGACCATCGCCCAGATCATGACGTTCACGGCCACGTCCAGCAGGTAGCCGCTCGGCCCCAGGAACGGCACGGCGGCCGCCACCACGAACAGCGCGGCCCAGATCCACCCGCCGCGCGTCACGTGCTCCTCCGGAACAGGCCCTGGGGCCGCACGGCGAGCACCACGACCAGCATCGCGAAGCCGATCACGTCCGCGAAGTCCAGGTTGATGTAAAAGCCCCCGAACACCTCTGCCAGGGCCAGCAGGAACGCGCCCACGATGGCGCCCGGCACGCTGCCCATGCCGCCCAGGATGATGATCGCGAACACCTTGAGGTTCATGACCTCGCCCATGCTGGGCGCCACCGAGTTGATCGGCGCGATCAGGGCCGCCGCGACCGCCGCCAGCCCGCCGGAGATCGCGAAGGTCAGCATGCCCACCCGGCCGGTGTCGATCCCGACCAGCCGCGCGCCCTCGCGGTTCTGGCTCATGGCCTCGATGGTCGCGCCGGTCAGGGTGCGCTTGAGGAAGAAGTTCAGCCCCAGCATGGCGACCACGCTCGCCGCGATCACGATCAGGCGCTGCCACGTGAGGGTCACGCCGCCCAGGTTCACGATGCCGGGAATGGGCTCGGGGATGCGCTTGAAGTCCGGTCCCCAGATGAGCTGCACGGCCGCCTCCAGGAAGAACAGCACGCCGATGGCCGCGATCATGGGGTGCACGTGCGGAGCGCTGCGCAGCGGCGAGAAGATCACCCGCTCGAGCAGCGCCGCCAGCAGCGCCACCGCGGCGCCCGCGAGCAGCAACGCGGGCACGTAGCCCACGCCCAGGCGGTCGAGCGCGGCGTAGGCCACGTACGCGCCCAGCATGTACAGGCCGCCGTGCGCGAAGTTCGGCACGCGCATCACGCCGTACACCAGCGTCAGGCCCAGCGCCACCAGGGCGTACACGCCGCCCAGCGCCAGCGCGTTGAAGAGTTGTTGCAGAAACGTCGTCAAGGGGGACTCCAGGGGTGAGGCCGGTAGGACAACGCGCCCCGCGTGCTCACGGGGCGCGGCAGGGCGCGCTTATTTGAAGGTGGTCGTCAGCCGCAGGCGGGTGTACTGGCCGCCCTTGACGCTCGCGACCACGAAGGCCGCGTCGGCGTGCCCGCCGGCCGTCACGCCGCTGAGCTTGAACACCGTCTTGCTCTGGGGGAGGGCCTTGGCGGCGGCGTCCAGCTTGGCGCGGATCGCCGCCGGGTCGTCGGTGGTGCCGGCGAGTTCCATCGCCTTGGCGATCACGTTCATGCCCATGTAGTTCAGCGCGGCCTCGCTGGTGGGAATCTTCTTGTACAGCTTCTGGTACTGCGCCACGAACACCTGCGTGCCCGCGAACTCCTTGACCGGCAGCACGCCCACGCTGCCGTCCAGGTACGAGCGCGGCACGACCTGGTCCATCTGCTCGAACTTCGCCTGGTCCATCACGATGAAGCCGCCCTTGAAGCCCTGCTCGCGCGCGGCCTTCACGACCAGCGCGGTCGGCTGGCTGGGCCCGCCGATGAACAGCACGTCCGGCTTCTCGGCCAGGGCCTTGGTCACGGCGCTGGAGTAGTCCACGGTGGTGTTGTAGTCCACGCCGTTGTTCCCGCCGACCGTGCCGCCCTGCTTGGTCCACTCGGCGCTGATCGCCTCCGTCCACTGCTTGCCGTACGCGCTGGTGGTGCCGATCAGCCCCAGCTTCTTGCCAAAGGCCTTCATCTGCGTGGCCACGAAGGGCTGCACGTAGTTGTCGTAGCGCGGCGGCAGCATGAAGGTCAGCGGGTTGTTGCCCGCCAGGATCTTCGGCTCGCTGGAATACGCCACCAGCAGGAACTTGGGATCGCCGGTCGTCATGGGCTGCACGGTCAGGATGCCGCCGGCGTGCGGCACCACGATCACGTCGATGCCCTGGCTGGTCAGCCGCTTGACGTTGGTGGCGGTCTCGTTGGGCAGGTAGCGGTCGTCGAGGGCCACCAGCTTGAAGGTCACCTTCTCGCTGCCGACCGTCACGCCGGTCTTGTTCAGCTCGGCAATCGCCATGTCCAGGCCGCTCTGCACGTCCTTGCCGTAGAACGCTGCCGCGCCCGAGAGGGGGCCGCTGTAGCCGATGTTCACGACCTTGTCCGCCAGGGCGGTCGAGGCGCTCAGCAGGGCCAGTGCGGTGATCCGGTGGAGTCGTTTCATAGTGAACCTCCGGCGTCCAGGGGCCGGGCTCGCGCAGACGGCTCCTTGAACGGGGTACAAGTTGTGGGTACTGCGCATGGTCTCATGGGCATGCGGGGGTGTCAATCACTGCCCTTCACCCGGCGGGTGGGAACGGAACTCGCCGCGCCGCGTTTCCGTGCCGGGGCCAGGAGAACTGGCGGGGTTCACGCGGGGCAGGTGTGATGGCGGTCCCGTCGGGCGGGCCGTTCAGGAGGCAGCCGCTGCTGTGGGGATTCGGCACCCACCGCCATGCCTGGGCCCCGGGACCGGCCGACTGGCGACGCGCGCGTCGAGCCCGACCCCCACTGGTTCCTGCTTCGTCCTGGCCCGGGTATGGTCTAGCGCTGCTCTCGCGGCCGACTGGACGCCCTGCGGCCGGTCCGTGTGGTCGCGGGCTCAGGAGTCGTCAGCGCGAACCACGTGGCCAGCGCCGTGTCCTGGCGGCAGGCCGGGCCTGGAGAGGTGATGTCTGCGCACAGGAAGCTGATCAGCGGAAACGAGGTCCGCTGCACCTTCAGGATGTAGGCGCCGTGTTCCGAGCAGGGCATGACCCGCTGCTGTGGGCAGCAGAAGGTCACGGAGACCACTTCGCCCGCCCGGATGCGCGTATGGCTGGACGTGAGCACCTCGCCCTGGAACCGCCGACGGGGCTGGCTCGGCTCGCCCTGCCAGAACCCGGCGATGCACAGGGCGAGCGGGTTCATGCTGATCGGCGTCATGAGACCAGTGAAGCAGCCTTCATCCGGACCGTAGCCAGAGAGTTTCCATGCATGTCTTGGCCGACTTGAAGGTGGCCTTAAAAAACTGCTGAACGACGCTTTAAGGGCCGTTCATCCATGAAGATCCAGTTCCGATCGCTCCAGAGCGCCGCTGTCTCGACAGTGAACATGCGCCCCGATGTGTCCAGGGCGCATGCGGGTTGAGATGGAACTCAGGGCACGCGGTACAGCGTTGGGCCTTCCTGCACCACGACCAGACGGCCCAGCCGGGCAAGCTGGCGCGCGAGGACGCGGAAGGGCATGGTGTGGCCCACAGGGGCCGTGCCGAACAGCCGCAGCGCCGTCTCCCGCTGAAGGTCAGACGCAGACAGCTCCGTGCCGCTCGGCAGGTCGTGGATGATCTCCAGGGCTGTTGCAGTCACGACGGGGGAGGTCATACCCCAGTTATGACGGACCGACCGCTCGGGTTTCGGTAGAAATGCCACAGCCGGGACGACGCTCAATGCCGGGTGAATCCATATGAGCGAATGGTGTCTGGCACGGAGTCCTAGGTGAGAAGACGCTCAATGCCGGCCCGTCCAGATGCGGGCCAGGAATAGTCTCACCGGGACCGCTGGCCCCGCTCCCTCATGGGCCAGTCACCGGCCCATGGTGGACAACACGCCTGCTCCCTGCGGGTCGCCTGACGCTGCCCCTGTACACTCACGGCCGTGCCGAGGTGCGCGAAGTCGCCCTCACGCGGGAGCGTTGCCGGACCTGATTCCAGGGCCTGAACGACCCCGTAGGTGTCAGCGAGGCGTGCGAATGATGAGCGAAGGCAAGAAGACCGTGCGCCAGCAGGGCGCGAAGATGCTCGAGCTGGTGTTTCCGAAGGACACCAATTACCACGGCACGGCCTTCGGCGGGTGGGTGCTGTCGCTGATGGACAAGGCGGCCAGCATTGCCGCCGTGCGCCGTGCCGGCGGGAACGTCGTCACGGCGCGCATGGACGGCATCGATTTCCACGTGCCGATCCGGGTGGGCGACGCGGTGGCGCTGGACGCGCAGGTGGTGCGGGTGGGCCGCACCAGCATGACCATCCGGGTGGACGTGTACCGCGAGCACATGGCATCCGGCGAGCAGGAACTCGCGACCAGCGGCACCTTCGTGTTCGTGGCGCTGGACGAGCACGGCGCGCCCCGGCCCGTGCCGCCGCTGCCGGAGGGCACTGCGCCCGGAGCGCAGCCGTGACCCTGCACCTCACCCTGGTGCGCCACGGCGCCACCGACTGGAACGGCGCGGGGCGCTGGCAGGGCTGGACCGACACGCCGCTGGGCGCGCACGGCGAGGAACAGGCGCGGCGGCTGGCCGCCCGGCTGGCGTCCTGGTCCTACGACCGTGTGGTCAGCAGCGACCTGATCCGCGCGGTGCGGACGGCGGAGCTGAGCGTGCCGGGCGCGCCGATCACGACCGACGCCCGCCTGCGGGAACTGCGCTTCGGCAAGTACGAGGGCGCCGGGACGAATGATGTCCTGCACGACCCGGAGTACCACGACTGGCAGCGCGATCCGTGGAACCTGCCCGCGCCCGGCGGCGGGGAGAGCATGGCCGAGGTCGGCGCCCGCCTGCACACGTGGGCGCAGGAGCTGCCGGACGGCCGGGTGATCGCGTTCTCGCACGGAGCGGCCATCCGGGCGCTGCTGTGCGTGCTGTTCGGCTGGCCGACGCTGCCGGTGCCCGGCTACGTCCTGCCGTTTCCGTACGTGCTGGCCCACACCAGCCTGACCCGCCTGGAGCGCCGCGACGGCCGCTGGACGCTGGTCACGTACAACGACCACGCCCACCTGGAGGACTGACAGCGGTGTTCCGTTCCGTCGAGGGGCCAACAGCGCCCCTCAACTTCACTCCAACCGCTGTGACCTCTGCCCGGGCGTCAGTCGGGCGGCGCGACGTCCAGTTCGCTGGCGAGTTCCGCCAGGAAGGCGCGCATGGTCAGCGTGCGCCGGCGCGCCTCGGCCTGCCCGGTGGGTGTGTGGAACGTGCCGTCGAGCCGCAGCAGCTTCGTGAAGAAGTGATCCACGGTGTACGCGAGGTCGTCCGGCTCCCGGTCCTGTGCCCACGGATCGGTCGGGTGCAGCAGCGCGCGGCCCAGCTGCCCGCCCACGCCGGCCACCCGCAGCACGCCCAGCGCCCCCAGAGCGTCCAGCCGGTCGGCGTCCTGTAGGGCCGCGCCGAGTTCGGTGGCCGGCACCGCGCCGCGCGAGTACGAGTGGTCGCGCACGGCCAGCGCCACCCCCTGCGCCTCGGCCGGCGTGAAGCCCAGGCCGGGCAGGGTGTCCAGGACCGCCTGCGCGCTGAGTTCGCTGGCCTGCGCGCGCTGCGGGTGGTTCTTCGGGAGGTTCACCACGTCGTGCGTGAACGCCGCGGCGATGGCGACCCCGGCGGGCAGGTCCGGCGCGCAGCGGCGCGTCCAGCGGGCCACCCGCAGCAGGTGCGCGTCGTCGTGGGCGGCGTCGCCCTGCATGTGCGCGTGCACCCACGCCCACACGGCGGGCAGCCGCGGGTCCTGGGCCAGGAGTTCCTCCAGGGTCACGCCCCCGCCTCCAGCGCCTGCCGGGCCTGGGCGAGGTGGTGGCGCAGGTGCCAGTCGTGCTTGGCGACCAGCTGCCACAGATCCTGCTCATCCTCCTGCGGATGCAGGATGCGCGTGTCGAAGGCCTCCACGTCCACGCCCAGCAGCAGCGCGGTCCAGTGGGCGGTCGCGGCGCCCATCAGGGTCAGCGCCACGTCCACGGGCAGGGTCGCGTCGGGCAGGGTCAGCCACGCGTCCTGATCGAAGGGCTGGATCACGTAGCCCGGGGTGGTCAGGGCGGAGCGCAGGCGGTTCAGGCCGTGCAGGTGCGCGTCGGCCGTGTGGTGTGCGAGCTGCGCCACGCTCCACGCGCCCGGCCGGGACCGCCGGGCGAGGCCGGGAGCGTCCAGGGAGGCGAGCAGCGTGCGCCACTGCGCGCCCGCCATGGTCATGCGCTCGCTCACGTCCCGCAGCGCGGCGCGGTCACGGGTGGGCAGGGGCGCGATGCCGCCGATCGGGAACGTGGTCGCGGAGCCGGTCATGCCCGGAGTATGCCAGCCGGGGGCAGCCGGTCGGGGGCCGGCGGGCCGGAAACCTCACGAAGTGGCGCGGGGCCGTAAGGCAGGGGTGAGCACGCCGCGCCTACCGTGGAGTCATGACCGGCTCCCTGCCCCGGCGACCCGCCGTCCTGATCGTGGACGACAGCCCCGGTGTGCTGACCGCCATGGAGCGGCTGCTCTCGCCGCACCTGCCGGTGCAGGTGGCCGACAGCGCCACCGCCGCGCTGCGCGCCATCACGCCCGACACCGCGCTGGTGCTCGCGGACATCCGTATGCCCGGCATGGACGGCCTGGAACTCGCCCGCGCGCTGCACCAGGGCCGGCCCAGCCTGCCGGTGGTGCTGATGACCGGCGTGGTCGAGGACGGCCTGCGCAGCCGCGGCCGCGAACTGGGCGCGCTGGACGTGCTACGCAAACCCCTGCGGCCCGACACGCTGCTGCCCGCCCTGAAGGACTGGCTGGCGCCCCAGTACCCAGACCTGGACCTGACCGTGGCGCCCGGCAGCGTGACCAGCGGCCCGGTCCGGCCGGTGCTGGGAGCCTCCACCGGGCGCGCCGCGCCGGCCGATCCCGGCGTGGCCGCCCAGGCGCTGCTGCGGCCCCTGGCGCTGATGCCCGGCGTGATCAGCGCCGCGCTGTTCGCGGAGGACGGCACGCTGCTGGGCGTGCACGGCGGCATGGGCTTCCAGGTGGGGGCGTACCTGCGGTTCCTGGCGACCACCGCGCAGACGCTGGGCACGCACGTGGACGCGCAGGCGGACGTGCGCGCCGCGCAGCTGGAGTTCGGTGACCGGGTGCTGGTCGCGTGCTTCCGGCCGGGCGAACTGCTGGCGGTGCTGGTGCGCGACACGCCCGCCGCGAGCGGCGTGAAGGGCTGGGTGCGGCAGCGCTGGGCCGACGCCGCGCCACGCCCGGCCGCGCACTGACCACCGGCCCGCGCGGGTGCTCTACCCTGCACGCATGTTCACGATCGCCGAGGCCGCCGCACGGAGCGCCGCCGAGACCGGCCCCGAGACGCAGCGTCTCGCCGCGCGGGGCGTGCCTGGCGTGGTCGTCCCGCCCGCCTTCGAGGAGGCCTTCTACCGCGACGGCAACCTGCCCGAGCAGCTGCGCCGCGTGTTTGCCGCCGTCAATCCCGCCCGCATCGACGAGGACGCCCTGGAGCCCCTCGTGGCGCGGGCGCAGGCCCTGATCCGCACCACGTACCTGCTCGACGACGCTGTGCAGGTCTTCTACCGCGCGCTGGCTGCCGCCGGGCTCGACCGGGGCGAGTTGCACGTCCGGCGCCCCGGGACCCTGAGCGCCGAATCCGCCCTGGTCATTCCGCCCGGCACCACTGCCCTGCACGCCGTGAAACGCCTATGGGCGCAGGACTGGGCCTTCGACGCCGTCCTGTCGCGCCTGGACGACACCGGCAGCGTGGCGCTGGAGGCCCGGCCCACCCTGATCATCCCCGGCCCGCCCGGCTGGCCGGACGCGGAACGCGCCGCGGTGCTCGGCGTGGAGGTCGCGCTGGTCAGTCCGCTCGGTCTGGTCGGCCTGCCTTGAGCGCCGCTCCCCGCCCGCCGTCCGGGTGGCTGCTGGGCGCGCTCGGCACCCTGGTGTTCCTGAACGTCTACGCCCCGCAGAGCCTGCTGCCCGTGCTGGCCCGCGAATTCCACGCGGGCGCCGCGCAGGTAGGCGTGGTCGTGGGGGCCACCATGCTCGCCATGGCGCTCGCCTCGCCGCTGGTGGGGGTGCTCGCGGACGCGCTGGGCCGGCGGCGCACGGTCGTGGGCGCCTTCGCGCTGCTGGCCGTGCCCGCGCTGCTGGCCGCGCACGCCCCCACCCTGGACGCCCTGAACGCCGCCCGCTTCGCGCAGGGCCTGCTGATCCCCGGCGTGATGGTCGCCCTGACCGCGTACATCGGCGAGGAGATCCCCGCCGCCGCGCGCGCCCGCGCCATGACCATGTACGTGACCGGCACCGTACTGGGCGGTTTCCTGGGCCGCTTCCTGGCCGGCGTGATCGACGCCCGCTTCGGGTGGCACGCCGCCTTCTGGGGCCTGGCGGGCTGCGCGGTGGTGGGCTTTCTCCTGGCCCTCACGGGCCTGCCGCGGGAGCGCGCGTTCCGGCCCAGCCGCGACCCGCGCGCCGTCCTGGCCGGTCTCGTCACGCACCTGCACACCCCCGCGCTGCTCGCCACCTGCGCGGTCGGCTGCCTGATCCTGTTCACGCTGGTCGGCACCTTCAACACCCTCACCCTGCGCCTGGCCGCCCCGCCCTACGACCTGAACTCCGCGCAGACCGGCGCCATCTTCGCGGTGTACCTGCTCGGCGTGGTCATCACGCCCGTCGCCGGGCCGCTCCTCGCCACGCGCGGCCCCCGCTTCGCCCTGCTGACCGCCGTGGGCGCCAGCGTGACCGGTCTGCTGCTCACGCTCACGCCGGCCCTGCCGCTGATCGTCGCGGGCGTCGCCGCCGGGGCATGCGGCGTGTTCCTGGCGCAGTCCGCCGCCCTGGCCGCCGTGCAGCGCGCCGTCACGCAGGCCCGCAGCCTCGCCTCGGGCCTGTACCACGCCTCGTACTACGGCGGCGCGGCCGTCGCCAGCGTGGTCGCCGGCCACGTCTTCGAGGCGGGCGGCTGGCCCGGCGTCGTGCCGCTGGTCGTGCTGAGCATGGCGCTGGCGGGCGTCGTGGGCGTCCTCGGGTGGAAGCGGACGTAGACGGAGGCAGTGTTAGCCTCGGGCATGACCTCCCACCTCACCGACGGGGGCGCGTACCCCGGCCTCCAGCTCACGCTGCACGATGGCGGCATCCTCGAAATTGTCATCCGCAGCGAGAAGACACTGAATGCCGTGAACGCCGACGCCCACCGCGCCCTGACCCGCGTGTGGCGCGACATTGATGACACGCCCGGCATCCGCTGCGTCCTGATCCGCGGCGAGGGACGCGGCTTTTCCTCCGGGGGGGACTACACGCTGATCGAGGAGATGGCCGGAGACTTCACCGCCCTCGCCCGCGTGTGGAAGGAAGCCCGCGACCTCGTGTACAACGTCGTGAACTGCGGCAAACCCATCGTCAGCGCCATCCACGGCCCCTGCGTGGGTGCCGGGCTCGCCGTCGCCCTGCTCGCCGACGTGAGTATCGCCGCGAAAAGTGCCCGCCTGCTCGACGGGCACGTCCGCCTGGGCGTGGCGGCGGGCGACCACGCCGCCATCATCTGGCCCCTGCTGTGCGGCCTGAACCGCGCCAAGTACCACCTGCTGACCGGCGAAAGCGTGTCCGGCGAGGAGGCCGAACGCATCGGCCTCGTCAGCCTCAGCGTGCCGGACGCTGAACTGCTGGACCGGGCGTGGACGGTGGCGCGCAAACTCGCCCAGGGCAGCCCCACCGCGATCCGCTGGACGAAATACGCCCTGAACAACTGGCTGCGGCAGGCCGGCCCCATCTTCGACACGTCCCTGGCGCTGGAATTCCTCGGCTTTACCGGCCCCGACGTCAAAGAAGGCCTCGCCAGCCTGCGCGAGAAACGCGAGCCGCAGTTCGAGGAGGACGCGCCGATCTGAGCGGTAGTGAAGCATAACGAACGACAGTCAGTGACGAGGTGACGAAATGGCCACGACCTTCGATGTTTTTCCAGGAATCAGCCAGCCTCCGACGATTCAGCAGGTCAGGCGGCTGGGCGTTGGAAAACTGCACTCCTACCTGGCGAGTTTGGGTCTAGATTCGCTTCCTGCTGTGTCGGTCACTTTCTGGAATATCCTGACTCAAGAGCCGACGCCAGTTGATCCTGACGCGAAATTTATCTGGCACGATGGCTACCTCTGGTTCACTGTTGATGGCGTCGAGGGTGGCACGGGCGTTTACTGCGAGAATTGGGAACCGGCTGAGCTGGCAGAGAATTTGGAAGAGCTTGGCATGAAAACTCGCACACGCGTTCTGCTTCCGACAATCACGCTGGGAACGCACTGGTACGTTCGTCGCTCCGCTGGGCAGCCAGCAGTCGTGGTGGCGCTTTACGGCTTTCTGGGCTCGGCACTGGCAGAACTGACGCGGGGAGTCGTGGTGTCTACGGATGGAGCTTGGTTAATGCCGCAGTTTCACCTCGATCCAGCCGACTTCGACCTAGAATATCTGCGACCGGAAAAGGCACGTTCGGATGAGGATCGACAGTGGTCTGAGCGGATGCAATCGGCGCTGATTGAACAGTTCAGCTGTTAACTCACGGGTGTTTAGGTGATGGACTGAGCCTGTCCCCTCTCGGGGAACGCCCGTCCCTGCCCACACGCTGCGCGTTATTGTGAGCCGTCAAACTCTAGGAGGACGACCCATGACCATGAAGCAACCCGTCCGTGTCGCCGTGACCGGCGCTGCCGGCCAGATCGGTTACAGCCTGCTCTTCCGCATCGCCGCCGGCGACATGCTCGGCAAGGATCAGCCGGTGATCCTGCAACTGCTGGAAGTCACTCCGGCCCTCAAGGCGCTGAACGGCGTGGTGATGGAGCTGCGTGACGGCGCGTTCCCGCTGCTGGTAGACGTGATCACCAGCGATGATCCGATGGTGGCGTTCAAGGACGCGGAGTACGCCCTGCTGGTCGGAGCGATGCCGCGCAAGGCGGGCATGGAACGCGGCGACCTGCTGGGCGCCAACGGCGGCATCTTCAAGCCGCAGGGCGAGGCGCTGAACGCGGTGGCGAGCCGGGACGTGAAGGTGCTCGTGGTGGGCAATCCCGCGAACACGAACGCGCTCATCGCCCAGCAGAACGCGCCGGACCTGAAGCCGCAGCAGTTCACGGCGATGGTGCGCCTGGACCACAACCGCGCGATCTCGCAGCTGGCCGAGAAGACCGGCAAGCCCGTGAGCAGCATCAAGAACGTGACGATCTGGGGCAACCACTCCAGCACGCAGTACCCGGACCTGAGCCAGGCGACGGTGGACGGCCAGCCGGCGCTGGACCAGGTGGACCGCGAGTGGTACGAGAACTCGTACATCTCGACGGTCGCCAAGCGCGGCGCGGCGATCATCGAGGCGCGGGGGTCCAGCTCGGCCGCCAGCGCGGCGAGCGCGGCCATCGACCACATGCGCGACTGGGCGCTGGGCACGCCGGAGGGCGAGTGGGTCAGCATGGGCATTCCGTCGGACGGCAGCTATGGCGTGCCGGAGGGTCTGATCTACGGCTTCCCCGTGACGGTGAAGGACGGGACGTACTCCATCGTGCAGAACCTGCCGGTGTCGGATTTCAGCCGGGGCAAGATGGGCGCCACCGCGCAGGAACTCATTGAGGAGCGCGACGAGGTTCGCAAGCTCGGCCTGGTGAAGTAACCGCGGGTGTGATCCTGGGGGCGGGCCTGCGGGCGCCGCCCCCTTGCCGTGTCCCGCCCAGCGGGCCGCCGCGTGGGCGCGCGTGGCAGAGTGGGCGGGTGAGCCCAGAAGGAGTAAGGAGCCGGTACCCGGAGTCGCCGCGTGGGGATCACGTGGACCACTACACCGATGAGCACGGCCAGCGAGTGGCGGTGCCCGATCCGTACCGCTGGCTGGAGGAGCCGGATTCACCGCAGACGCGCGCGTGGGTGCGGGCGCAGAACGCCGTGACGGACGCCTTCCTGGACACCCTGCCGGCCCGGGCGGCGTACCGCGAGCGCCTGAGCGCCCTGTGGGACTACCCGCGTGAGGGCGTGCCGTGGACGCGCGGCGGGCACTTTTTCCGCTTCTTCAATCCGGGCCTGCTGAACCAGCCGGTGCTGGAGGTCGCGGATTCGGCGCGCGGCCCGTGGCGCACCCTGCTCGATCCGAACACGCTGAGCGAGGACGGCACGGCGTCGCTGCTGAGCGCGTCGGTCAGCCGGGATGGCGGGCGGGTCGCGTACGGCGTGCAGCAGGGCGGCAGCGACTGGATCACGTGGCACGTGCGGGACGTGACCTCCGGCGAGGACGACCCGCACGCCGCACGGTGGAGCAAGTTCAGCGGCGCGGCGTGGACGCCGGACGGCCAGGGCTTCTACTACGGCGCGTACGACGCTCCGCAGGAGGGCGCGGCCCTGACCGGTACGAACCGCGACTCCCGGCTGATGTTCCACCGCGTGGGCACGCCGCAGTCGCAGGATCACGTCGTCATCGTCCGGCCGGACGAGCCGCACTGGCGCTACTCGGCGGGCGTCACCGAGGACGGCGCGTACCTGCTGGTGGTCGTGATGCGCGGCACCGAGCCCAAGAACCTGCTGTGGGTGCGGCCGCTGGGCTCGGACGGGCCGTTCACGGAAGTTGTGCCGGAGTTCCGCGCGGCGTACGACGTGATCGGCAACGACGGCCCGCTGCTGTACATCCGCACCGACGAGGACGCCCCGCGCGGGCGGGTGCTCGCGTGGAACGTGGAGACCGGCGAACGCCAGGAAGTGATCCCTGAAGGTCCAGATGCGCTGGAGCAGGCGGCGCTGGTGCCGGACGGCATCCTCACGGTGACGCTGCACGACGCCAACCACCGCCTGACGCGGCACGGCCGCGCGGGCGGGCCGGTGCATGACATCGCGCTGCCGGGCCTGGGCACGGTCACGGACCTGAACACCCGTCAGGACGACCCGCAGGTCTATTTCGGCTTCACGTCCTTCCTGACGCCGGGCACGCCGTACCAGCTGCGGCCGGACGGTCGATTGGAGGCGCTCGCAGCGCCGGCCGTGGACTTCGACGCCAGCGCCTACGAGGTCACGCAGGAGTTCGCCACCAGCAAGGACGGTACGCGCGTGCCCATGTTCATCGTGGCGCGCCGGGGCCTCGTGCGGGACGGCACGAACCCCACCCTGCTGTACGGCTACGGAGGCTTCAGCATCAGCCTCACGCCGTCGTTCAGCGTCGGGCGGCTGGCGTGGCTGGAGCGGGGCGGCGTGTATGTCATGGCGAACCTGCGCGGCGGCGCCGAATACGGCGAGGAGTGGCACCTGGCCGGCACACTGACCCGCAAGCAGAACGTCTTCGACGACTTCATCGCGTGCGCCGAGCATGTGATCGCCACGGGCGTCACGTCCAGCGCGCACCTGGGCATCCAGGGCGGCAGCAACGGCGGCCTGCTGGTCGGCGCGGTCATGACCCAGCGCCCGGAGCTGGTGGGCGCGGTGATCGCCCAGGTGGGCGTGATGGACATGCTGCGCTACCAGCACTTCACCATCGGCTGGGCATGGGCCAGCGACTACGGCCGCAGCGACGACCCGGCCATGTTCCGCACGCTGCTGGGCTACTCGCCGCTGCACCGCCTCCGGGAGGGCGTGGCCTACCCCGCCACGCTGGTCACCACCGGCGACCACGACGACCGCGTGGTGCCCGCCCACTCGTACAAGTTCGCGGCCGAACTGCAACGCGTGCAGGCCGGGAACGCGCCCGCGCTGATCCGCATCGAGACGCGCGGCGGGCACGGCGCGGGCAAACCCACGTCGCTGGTGATCGCGGAGGCGGCGGACATCTGGGCGTTTCTGGAAGCGCGGCTGTCCGGGGCGCACACCGGTTGACAGCCCCCAACTTCGCCGTTAAAGTAAGCGAGCCTGAAACGCGCCCCCCACGGGGCGGCCCCACCAGACAAGCGTGCCGAGGTGGCGGAATTGGTAGACGCACTAGTTTCAGGGACTAGCGCCGCGAGGTGTGTGGGTTCAAATCCCATCCTCGGCACCACAGAACCCCCAGCAGCGATGCCGGGGGTTTTTGTTGATGCTCAGAGCAGAAGTCGGAGTCGTTGAGGGGATTCCTCGGTGACTCTGTACCGGGCGGAACAAGACAGCGGTTGGACGTGGAGGTGAGGGCGTGCCGTTGGCCCGCAGGCGGAACGGAACACCGCGGTCACTCCTGCGCCCACAGCGTGTCGCGGGCCGCCGCGAACTGCGCGTGCCGCGCCGCCAGCGTGGCCCGGTCGGCCTCCAGCCGGGCCTGCGCCATGCCCAGATACTCGGCCATGGGCGCGGGGGCGGGGCCGCCCAGGGTGGTGCGGCGGGCCACGAAGGCCGCCGTGTCCAGCGCTGCCGCGACCAGCCCATCGGGAATCTCCAGCGCCGGAGCCAGGGCGCGCAGGTCGGCGTCGGTGGCGTGGTGCAGCGCGCGGCCCTGCGCGTGCACGGCGTCCAGCAGGGCCCTGGCGATCCGGTGCGCCTCGCGGAAGTCCCCGGTGCGCCGCGCGAGCACGTCGGCCAGCTCGGTCAGGGTGCTCTCGCTGGCGTCGGCCTGCGCGCGCCACGCCGCGCGGTTCACGTCCAGGCCGTCCAGCGAGGCGTCCAGCAGCTCCAGCGCCTGCCCGAAGGTGTGCCACAGCGTCCACAGCGGTTCCTGCATGTCGGTGCCGACGTCGTTCACGTCGCCGAAGGGAATGTTGTGGGCGGCGTACACCAGCGTCTGCGCGGCGCCCAGCGTGCGGCTCAGGCGGGTGCGGGCGTGTTCCAGCGTGACCGGGTTGCGTTTCTGGGGCATCACGCTGCTGCCCTGCACCAGGCCGCCCTGCAGGGTGATCAGGCCGCGTGCGGCCCAGTCCAGCAGGTCATACACCACCCGCGACAGTGTGGCAGCGCAGGTGCTGAGCGCGCCCGCGATCTCGACCTGCCAGTCGCCGGCCGCGACGGCGTCCAGGGTGTTCTCGACCGGTCCGTCGAAGCCCAGCAGCGTGGCCGTCTCCTCGCGGTTCAGGGGGTGGCTGCTGCCGGCCAGCGCCACCGCGCCCAGCGGACTGCGGTTCACGCGGCCCAGCGCGCCTTCCAGCCGCGCGCTGTCGCGGGCCACGGCGTTCTCCACCGCGGCCAGGTAGTGCCCAAGGGTGGTGGGCTGCGCGGGCTGGTGGTGCGTGAACGCGGTGATCACGGTGTCCCGCTCGCGCCCGGCCAGCGCCAGCAGGGTGGTCCGCAGCGCCAGCACGGCGTGCATGGCCTTCATCAGCTCGGCCCGCGCAGACAGGCGGTACACGGTCATGTCCAGGTCGTTGCGCGACAGGGCGGTGCGCAGCGCTCCCGCGCCCTCGGGACTCAGGCGCGCGATCTCGCGGTCGAGGGTGAAGAACAGATCGGGGACGGCCGGATCGACGTCGCCCGGCGAGTAGTCCCGCAGGGTCCGCAGGGCGGCGAGGGCCTGCCCGGCGTGCGGCGTGCCGCTCATCTCCAGGTCCAGGGCGTGGGCCCGCAGCGCGTCCAGGAAGAGGGGCTGCAGGTGCGCCCGCGCGTAGGCGTAGTCCGGGTCCAGGGCGGCGCGGCGGTAGGCGGGATGGAAACCCATGCCGCAGGGTAGAGCGCCCGGTCCCGGCCGTGTCCCCGGCCACCGGAGGCCTACCCGTCGAGGCGCAGCACCAGCGCCACGTGGTCCTCGCGGAAGCCCACAGCCGCGTAGAACTCACGGGCACGCGCGTTGAACCACGAGGTCTTGAGCATGATCTCCTGCGCGCCCTGCTGCCGGCCCCACTCCTCGATGGCCGTCAGCAGGAAGCGGCCCACGCCCTGGCCCTCGGCGTCCGCGCTCACGGCGAGGTCCTTGATGAACACGCCCTGGTCGTGCGGGTGCCAGTACAGCAGCGTGAAGCCGGCGCTCTGGCCGTCCAGCAGCGCGACCAGCACGGCGCTTCCCGGCTCCGGGTCGGTGAGCGCCGCCGTGAACAGCTCGTCATACTCCGCGAGCATGGCCGCCCGGTCGCGCCACGCGGGGGCCGACGCCACCAGCCGCGGCGCGAGCGACTGCAGGAAGGGCAGGTCGCCGGGCTGGCCGGGACGCAGGCTCAGGCGCGGGGCAGCCGGGGTCATGCCCTCAGGGTAGGAAGAGCGCGCCTACACGCGTCTTACAGAGGCCGGCTACAGGCGGATGCCGATCAGGGCGTAGCCCAGCAGCGCCAGCTTCTCGCGCAGCAGGTAGCTGCGGCTGGTGCCCACGGCGAGCGGGCTGGCGCTCACGTCCGCGTCCATGCCCAGTGCGCGGGCCAGGGCCAGGGCGCGAGGCGCATGCGCCTCGTCCGTGACCAGCGTGACGGGCGTGCCGGGCCGCAGGACCACGCGGGCGCCCGTGAGGTTCTCGATGGTGGTGCGGCTGCGCGTCTCCGCGATCAGCGTGGCCTGCGGCACGCCATGGCGCGCGAGGTACGCCGTGCCCACGCCGCCCTCGGTGTAGGGATCGCCCTGGCGGCGGCCGCCGGTCACCACGATGGTGCGGACGCCGCCGTGCCGGTACAGGTTCAGGGCGTGATCCAGGCGGCGCTGGAACGCGGGGCTGGGCCGCCCGGCGTACTGCGCGGCGCCCAGGACCAGCAGCGTGGCGTGCGGCGTGGGGGTGTTCGGCACCCGCAGGTTCGGCAGCGCCAGGAACCCGGCCGCCAGCAGGGCCACGACGGCCAGGGGCAGCAGGGTGGGCGTGGAGCCGCGCGCGCGCATGACACGAGCGTAACATAAAGAAAACCATAATTCTGAGGGTTCTTGTCGTCCCTGACGGTTTCTTCACACGGTAAGGCCGCACGCCGTGAGTGGCGATCATGTTCCGGATGCTGCTGTAGGCGCGTGCTACGCTCACCCGTACTCGTCCAGCCGGGAGCTGAAGTCCTTATGCCCAACACCCTTGTGATCGTCGAATCGCCCGCGAAGGCCCGCACCATCGAGAAGTACCTCGGCAAGGGGTACACGGTGGAGTCCAGCATCGGGCACATCCGCGATCTGCCTAAAAGCGCTGCCGACATCCCCGAGAAATACAAGGGTCAGGCGTGGGCTCGCCTGGGCCTGGACATCGAGCACGACTTCAGCCCGCTGTACGTGGTGGCCCCGGAAAAACGCCAGCACGTCGCCAAGCTGCGCAAGATGGCACAGGACGCCGACGAGATCATCCTGGCGACCGACGACGACCGCGAGGGCGAGAGCATCGCGTGGCACCTGTACCAGGAACTGCGGCCCCGCGTGCCGGTCAAGCGCATGGTGTTCCACGAGATCACCAAGGAGGCCATCCAGGCGGCCATCGCCAGCCCCCGGCAGATCGACACGAACCTGGTCGAGGCGCAGGAAGCCCGGCGCGCGCTCGACCGCCTGTACGGCTACGAGGTCAGCCCGGTGCTGTGGAAGAAGGTCGCGCCCAAGCTCTCGGCGGGCCGCGTGCAGAGCGTGGCAACCCGCATGCTGGTCGAGCGCGAGCGCGAGCGCATGCGCTTTGTCAGCGCCACGTGGTGGGACCTGCTGGTGAGTGCCACTACGGCCGACGCCCAGAGGTTTCCTGCCCGCCTGACCGACGTGGGCGGGCACAAACTCGCGCTGGGCCGGGACTTCGATCCGCTGACCGGGAAGCTCAAGCCGGATGCCAACGTGCGGCTGTTGTCCGAGGCCGAGGCGCGGTCGCTGGCCGAGGCCCTGACCGGCCAGCCCCTGACGGTCACGAGCGCCGAGGAAAAGCCCTTCACGCAGCGCCCGTACCCGCCCTTCATCACGTCCACCCTGCAACAGGAGGGCAGCCGCAAGCTGGGCTTCGCGGCCACCCGCACCATGCGCGCCGCGCAGCGCCTGTACGAGCAGGGGTACATCACGTACATGCGCACGGACTCCACCAACCTGAGCACCGAGGCCGTGACCGCCGCCCGCACGCAGGTCGCGCAGATGTACGGGCAGGCCTACCTGTCGCCGCAGCCGCGCGTGTACGCCAAGAAGGCCAAGAATGCCCAGGAAGCGCACGAGGCGATCCGCCCCGCCGGGAGCAGTTTCCGCACGCCGGACTCGCTGCGGAGCGAACTCTCGGGCGACGAGTGGCGCCTGTACGACCTGATCTGGAAACGCACTGTGGCGTGCCAGATGGCCGACGCGCGCGGCCGCAGCCTGCGCGTGCGGCTGGCCGGAAAAGCCAGGAGTGGGGAAGACGTGCAGCTCAGCGCGTCGGGCCGCACCATCGACTTTCCCGGTTTCCTGCGCGCCTACGTCGAGGGCAGCGATGACCCCAGCGCCGCCCTGGAAGACCGCGAGACGCCTCTGCCGCCGCTGAAGGAGGGCGAGCGCGTCACCGCCGAGAGCGTGAAGCCCGAGGGCCACGAGACGCAGCCGCCCGCCCGCTACACCGAGGCGTCGCTGGTGCAGGCGCTGGAATCTGCGGGCATCGGGCGTCCCAGCACCTATGCGAGCATCCTCGGCACCATTCAGGACCGTGGGTACGCCGCCAAGAAGGGGCAGGCGCTGGTGCCGTCGTGGACGGCCTTCGCCACCTCCGCGCTGCTGGAGGGGCATTTCGGGTCGCTGGTGGACTACGATTTCACCGCCAAGATGGAAGAGGACCTGGACGACATCGCCGGGGGCCGTGCCCAGCGCGTGCCGTACCTGCGGCGCTTCTACCTGGGCGACCGCGGACAGGGCATGGCCCTGCGGCCCCTCATCGACTCGAAGATGGGCGAGATCGACGCGCGCGGGATCGCCACCATCGCCGTGCCCAAGCTGGAGGGCAGCGGCATCGAGGTGCGGGTCGGCCGCTACGGCCCGTACATGGAGCGCGGCGAGCAGAAGGCGAACCTCCCCGAGGACCTGAGCCCCGACGAACTGACGACCGAGAAGGCCGAGGAACTGCTGGCGCGGCCCAGCGGCGACCGCGTGCTCGGCACCGACGACGCGACCGGCCTGCCGGTGGTCGCCCGCGCCGGCCGCTACGGCCCCTACGTGACGCTGGGCGACACCAACCCACCCGTGCGCTCCGCGAGCCTGTTCCCGAGTGACGACCTGACCACCCTGACCCTGCCGCGCGCCCTGAAACTCCTGAGCCTGCCGCGTCTGGTGGGCACCAGCGAGGGCGAGGAGGTGTGGGCGCTGAACGGCAAGTACGGCCCGTACCTCAAGCGCGGCAGCGACAGCCGTTCCCTGACCACCCACGAGCAGCTGTTCGAGGTCGGCATCCATGAGGCCGAGGCGCTGTTCATGCAGCCCCGCTTCGGCAAGGGCCGCGCCGCCGCTGCGCCCCCCCTGCGCTCCTTCGAGTACGAGGGCCGAGCGCCCATCGTCCTGAAGTCCGGCCGCTTCGGCCCGTATCTCACCGACGGCGAGCGCAACGCCACCCTGCGCAAGGGCGAGGACGAGGGCACACTGAGCGCCGAACGCGCCCTGGAAATCCTGGAGGAGCGCGGCAAGGAGCCCAAGAAGAAACCCGGCAAGGCGCCCCGCAAGGCCGCCGCAAGTCCGGCCACGAAAAAGGCGGGTGGAGCGAAGACCGGCGCGGCGAAGGCCAGCACCGGAACCCGCAAGGCCCCGGCCCGCGCCGCCGCCAAGCCCGGGACCACGCGCAAGGCGCCTGCCAAGGCGAAGGCTCCGGCCAAGTCGCCCGCCAAGACTCCGCTGACGTGGGCGCAGCTCCAGCCGCACCTGGGGATCCTGAGCAGCGAGGAGCGCCAGCTCGTGACCGCCACCCGCGAACAGGGCCGCAAGGTCGAGGACGTTGCCCCGGCGCTCGGCCTCGACATCAAGAAGGCCAAGGGCATGGCCCTCCAGGCCAGCAAGAAGCTGAATCAGGCGGCGCGCGGAGAGTAAGGGCGTGTCCAGGGCCCGCCCCGACGTCCCCCAGGCCCTCCACCTGACCCGGCTGGCGCAGGGCACGCCCGGCGAGTGGGTGAGGCTCCCCGGCGGCGACGTGCGCGTGCTGCACCTGAACGGCAAGGCCCCGCAACCCGGTGTGGACGGCTGGGTGGTGTGCCTAAGCGGCGAGGCCGTGATCGACCTGCCGCTCAGCAACTTCGTGCGCCTGCGGCCCGGTGAGGGATACCGCGTGAAGGCTGGTGAAGCGTGGATTCCCTTCGACACGCGCGAGGGGACGGTGCTGATGCTGGTGGCAGACGAGTCCTGAGACCCGCTGCGGCGTGGCCCTGCCCTACCGCTACAGTGCCTGCATGACCCGGCCCACGCCGCATGTCCGCGCTGACTACCCGTACCACCACCCCACACCGACCCGCTGGGCGGACAACGACGTGTACGGGCACGTGAACAACGTGACGTACTACGCGTACTTCGACACGGCCGTGAACGCCTATCTGGCGGCGCGCGGCGCCCTGGACCTCCACGCGGGGAGCGTGATCGGGCTGGTGGTGGAGACGGGCTGTGCGTACTTCGCGCCCGCCGCGTTCCCGGACGCGCTCAGTGTGGGCGTGCGCGTGGCGCGCGTGGGCACGAGTTCCGTGCGCTACGAACTGGCTGTATTCCGTGGCGCAGACGAGGCGGCCTGCGCGCAGGGATATTTCGTGCACGTGTACGTGGACCGTGCGACCCGGCGCCCCACGGCCCTGCCCGACGCCTTACGGGCCGCGCTGGAAGCGTTGAGGCTATAGGTCAGCGCTTTTTCTTCGCGGCCCGGGCGGCTTCCTTGGCGGCCTTCTGTTCCGCCTTCTGCTTCTCGGCGATCTCCTTGCCCATGTCCTCCATGAGCTGCGCGCCCTGGGCGTCCACGGTGCGCTGGAGTTCGATCAGGGTGCTGACCAGCATGTTGTTCAGCACCCGCTCGATGGGCGCCCGGATCCACTTGTAGCGCACGCGGGCGTTCATGCTCAGCGTGACCTCGGTGCCGCCGGGCATGGGCTTGAACGACCACGCCTGCGTGAGTTTCTCCAGCGGTCCGACGTGCCGCACGCTTTCCCACCCGCCGCGCTGCGGGGCCTGGAGCTGGCCGTACTTGGCGGTGAAGGCCAGGCCCAGCAGCCGGCGCGGGAACTTGAAGCGCACCAGGACGTTGTTCGCCAGCCGCCCGTCCCCGCCCTCGTACTCGGCAGACACGAAGTTCTTGTCCCACTTCACGCGGCGCCTGGGCTCCAGTGCCAGGCGGTACAGCACGTCCGGGCGGGCACGAACCACGATGTTCTGCTTGAGCTGTATCGACTCGGACATCCTGCGCTCAATCTAGCGCGCGCTCACCGCCGCCTCAGTCCAGGTACGCCCGCGCGGGCAGGTGAGACACACGCAGCGTGAAGTGCTCGGCGTACTTCACGCCCGGCCCGGCCATCCGGCCGATCGCCGCGCGGCCCTCGCGGTACTGGTCTTTCGTCCACGTCCACTTGTAGAAGTCGTGGTAGTACCCCATGACCTCCGCGCCCGCCTCGATGGTCTCCGACACGTCCACGATCACCTCCGGGTAGGGGCTGGCCGGGGCGTAGTACTGGTAGAAGCGCACCGGCTCGCGCAGCGCGTCCAGCCGGCGCACGTCCTCGCCGCTCTCGATGCCCTCGGCGCTGCCCAGGTCCGGCGCGGGCGGCATGGCCTGGCCGCCGCCCTGCTCGTTCACGATCTTGGGAATGCGCGCCAGCGTGATCGCGTCGAAGGCGATCTTCGCGGTCATGCGGTGGTCCGGGTGCGGGTGGTCGTCACTCCACGTGATAACCGCATTCGGGCGGAAGGTGGCGTACAGCCGCGCGAGTTGCAGCGCCTCGGCGCGGCCGCCGGTCATGCGGCTGTCGCCCATGTCGAAGAAGTGGTACTGCGCGCCGATTGTCTGGGCCACCCACGCGCCGTGCTCGCGGCGCACGCGCGTGACCTCCTCGTGCGAGGCGTCGCCGAACTGGCTGGCGAGTTCGCCCAGCGTCGTCCACACCAGCATCACCTCGTCCCCGCGCGCCGCGTGCTTCGCCAGCGTGCCAATGCAACCGATCTCGTCGTCCGGATGGGCAAACACCGCCATGATTCGCATGCCGCCCAGGATAGGGGAGATGGAGCGCGGCAACGCCAACAGGCGGGCAGGCCTCCCGACCCGTCCCGCCTGCGCGTTCTCGTGCGCCTACAGCCCCAGCAGCATGACCACTCGGTACATCAGCCATCCCAGCGCGATGCACGTGGGGATGGTGAAGATCCACGCCTGCACGATGCGCCCGGCGACCTGCCACTTGACCTTGCGGAAGCCCTTGGTGGTGCCCACGCCCATGATCGCCGTGGAGATCGTGTGCGTGGTGCTGACCGGGATGCCCAGACGGCTCGCGCCCTCGATGATCAGGGCGGCGCTGGTCTCGGCCACGAAGCCGTCCACGGGTTTCAGGTCCACCACCTTGAAGCCCATGGTCTTGATGATCCGCCACCCGCCCACGGCGGTGCCCAGGCCCATCGCGCCCGCCGCCGACAGGATCACCCACAGGGGCACGGTGTCGATCTTGGTGCCCAGGTAGCCGGCCAGCGCGAAGGTGATGATGCCCATGGTCTTCTGCGCGTCGTTCCCGCCGTGCGAAAAGGCCATGAAGGCGGCGCTGAAGATCTGCAACGCGCGGAAGTTGCGCGTGACCAGCCGGGGCCGCATGCGGCGCAGCACCAGCCACGACAGCAGGAACATCAGCAAGATGGGAATCAGGAAGCCCAGGACCGGCGAGTACACCAGACCCATCAGGGTCTTCTGCACGCCCTTGGGGATGATGATGCCCCAGCCGCCGGCCGCCACCCCCGACCCGACCAGGCTGAACACCAGCGCGTGGCTGCTGCTGCTGGGCAGGCCGCGCCACCACGTGAACAGGTTCCACGCGATGGCGCTGACCAGCGTGGCCCCCACGACCTCCAGGGTCGCGTACTCCTGCGGCAGGATGTCCTTGGAGATGGTCTTGGCGACGGCCGTGCCGGTCAGGGCGCCCACCACGTTCAGCACCGCGCTCATGGCGATGGCCTGTGCGGGCGTGAGCACCCGCGTGGCGACCGACGTGGCAATGGCGTTGGCGGTGTCGTGAAAGCCGTTGATGAAGTCGAAGGTCAGCGCCAGCGCGACGATGACGATGAGGGCGATCAGCGCAGTGTCCATGCTGGCCCTACGCGTTCTTGAGCAGGATGCTCTCGACGGTCTTGGCGACGCGCTGCGCCTGGTCGCTGGCGTCCTCGATCAGGTTGGCGATCTCGCCGCCGCGCATGGCACGGATCATGCCCGGCACGTCACTCACGCCGTGGTACAGGGTGCGCTGCACCTCGTCGCTGATGGTGTCGCCCTCGTCTTCCAGCGCGCGGATCTGCACGGCGATCTCGGCCAGTTCGCGCACCTTCCCGGCGTCCTCGATCATGGGCATGCCGCGCGCCAGCAGCGCGCACTGCTGCTCGACCACGCGGGCGAGCTGCGCCATCTGCGGCAGGGGGGTCTCCACGCCGTAGAGGCTCAGCTTGCGTGCGGCGTCCTCCATGTCGTCCACGAGGTCGTCCAACTCGTCGTTCAGCGCGATGATGTCCTCGCGGTCAAAGGGCACGATGAACGACTCGGCCAGCAGGTTCGTGACCTCGCGCGAGATGCGGTCGCCCTCGTGTTCCAGGTCACGCACGCGCCGCACCTTGGCCTCCACGTCGGTGTAGTTCTCAAGCAACTCGACCAGGGCCTGGGCGGTCACGTGAGCATTGCGGGCCGCCTCCGCGAACTTGGCGGCGAATTTCGGGTTGCTGGGCATGAATTTTGACAGCACCATGACAGTCCTCCTGATATTCCGCCCAAACGTCATGGAAACGTCATGTGGGGTGGGCAGAACGTCGCGGGAGGCCCGGAACCGAACCTCCCGCGTGCAAACTCAGTGTAAACGCTGCGCCGGGCCTACTTCACGTTCAGCGGCGCGGTGAACAGGGCGCGGCACTTGTCGTTGCAGTCCCGCGAGTTCGCGCCGCTCGGGGTGCTGCCGGCGTCGGGGATGATGTCGCCTGCGCCATAGCCGTCGCCCCCGAAGATGCCGGCCACGAGGTTGATGCCATTCGTGGGCGCGCCGGTCAGGCCCAGCTCCGTCCACGGAATCGCCATCTCGACCGTCTGGTCAGGCAGGGTGCCGGTGCTGACCGCGGTGTACGCGCCGCTGCTGACGAGCGACGTGACAGTGTCACTCGTGACCAGTCGCAGTTCTGGATTCTGGTTGTCGTAACGGGCGACGAAGGCGTCCACGCCGCCCATTCCGCCGCTGAAGGTCGCCAGTTTCGCCCACGCGTCCAGGCCGTCCGTTTTGGTCGCCCCGCCCGCCCTGGTATCCAGGTACACGATGGCCGAGTTGCCGCCCACGCGGTACGTGTACGCCAGATACAGGTACTGCGCGTCGCTGTCGGCCTGGAGGGTCAGCCAGTTGTTGTCGGCACCGAAGCCGCCCGCGGCCGGGCTCTGCACGTTCACCTTGGGGGCTGTCCAGTCGCCCAGCTGGCCGTCGATGCGGTACTTGCCGACCACGGTGCCCGTCTGGGCGCTCAGGGCGAAGTCCGCGCCCGTCTGCGGCGAGGTCGCGCTGCGGGTGGCGGCGTCGTGGCCGTCCGCGCTGGCCCGGAGCGTCTGCGCGCCGGCCGGCGCGAACAGGGTGTATGTGCCGTCGCTGAAGGTCAGGGCGTAGTTCTGCTTGGGGTTGGCGGTCGTCGCCTCGACCAGCGCGCCCGCGAGCGGGTTGCCGCCGCCCGTCACCTTGCCCTCGATGACGGTGCTCGGGGCGGGCACGTCGATGAAGTCGTAGGTGCCGCTGTACGCGTTGCCGTTCGTGCCGACCACGTAGGCGCGGTCGCCCTGGCCGTCGCCCTCGTAGCCGCTGTTTTTTGCCCCATTGCCTTTGCTGCCGAACTTGAATTTCACCTCGCGGAACAGCGGCAGGTCGATCTGGGTCTTCCAGATGCCGCGCGCACCCTGGGTCATGGGGTACACGACCTGACTGCCCGTGTCGAAGCGCCGCAGTTCGATGGGGCCGTTGCCCTGGCTGCGCGCGTCCACCGTGAACGTCACCTTCGCCGTGTTCGAGGCGCTGGGCGTGGCCGTGACGGACGCGCCCCTGCTCTCGGCACCGCTGGCGTCCACCGTGACCACGCGGAAAGTCGTGGCGACGTCGTTCGTGACGCCGCGCGCGAGGTACGCGCTCTGGGTGGCCGGCAGCGGCGCGAAGTTCAGCAGCCGCTCGGCGCCCGTGCCGGTCTTGGCGTAGATGCGGTAACCGCTCACGGCCGCGTCGGCGCTGGGCGTCCACGTGAGGTTTACGGCGCTGTCACCGGGCGTCGCCGCGAGATTCGTGACCTCCGGCAGGGCGGGGTTGACGGTGCCGCTCGCGCCGCTGCCGGCCGGAGCGGTCACGGCCAGCGCGGTGCGGGCTGGAACGGTCCCGACCAGCTTGCCGCCGCTGACGCTCAGGTCGCTGCTGCGCCCGGTGATCTCGGTCAGCGCGCTGCTGGTGAAGGTGCCCAGCAGCGGAATGCCGCCGCCGCTCAGGGTGGACAGATCCACGGCGGTGTCGCCGTTGTTCACCACGAACACCACCGGCTGCCCGGCCGTGCCCTTCACGCCGCTGATCACCCGGCGGTACGACAACACGGGCGCGCCGCCGTTCGGTCGCCACAGTTCCTGCTGGGCGCCGCGCGTCAGGGCCGTGTAGCTGCGCCGGGCCTGCGCCAGCGTGCCCAGCCGCTCGTCCAGCGTGCCCGTGGCAAGCTTGCTGAAGTCCATGTCCTCGCGGTTGCCCTGGCCGGTGGGATAGGTGTACGGATCGCCCTCACCCACCTGGGCATATTCGGTGCCCTGGTACACGCTGGGCGTGCCGCGCGAGAAATACTGGGTGGACAGCGCCAGGTCCAGCCGCTCGGCCGCCTGCGCGGAGGTGCCGCCGCGCGAGGTCACCTCGTTCACGAAGCGGCGCACGTCGTGGTTGTCCACGAAGGTCGTGAGCCGCGTGGCGTCCTTGTACACGCCGTCCTGCGCGAACACGTCCGCCATGCGGTCAAGGTTGCCGCCCGCACTGCTCATCTGGTCCCTGAAGGCGGAGTACAGCGCGAAGTCGAACACGCTGGGCGCGCCCAGATCGTTCATGAACCGCGCCGTGTACGCGGGATTCGTGTCGAACACCTCACCGACTGACCACAGCCTGCTGGGATCGCCCGCGCCGCCCGCCGCGAAGAACTGTTTCCAGTACGCGTCCGGCACGTGCTTCATGGTGTCGATGCGCAGACCGTCGATGCCGGTCGTGTCGCGCCAGTATTTGATGAAGTCGTTCAGGTAAGTGGTGACCTCCGGAATGTCCTGCTTGAAGTCCGGTAGTCCGGCCAGCGGACAGTCGGTGGTCTGGTTGGTGCTTGCGGCGCACTCGGCGTCGGTGTGGAACCAGCTCGGATGCGTCTTCGTCAGGGTCGCGCCGTATCCGGCATGGTTCACCACCACGTCCTGAAGAATCCGGATGCCGTTCCTGTGGGCGTCCTGGATCAGGGCCTTGTACTCGGCCAGCGTGCCGAAGTGCGGATCGACCTGGAAGAAGTCCTCGGCCCAGTAGCCGTGGTAGCCGGCGAACAGCTTGCCTGCGTTCGGCCCGCTGGTCGGTCCCGCGATGGCCGGCACCTGAAGCACCACCGGGCTGATCCAGATGGCCGTGAAGCCCATGCGTTTGAAGTAGCCCTCGTCGATCTTCGCCTTCAGGCCCGCGAAGTCCCCGCCGTGCCACGCGAGCGGGTTGGTTCTGTCCGCTACGTCCCCAGCGTTCCGGTTCGGGCCGTTGTCGTTCGCCGTGTTGCCGTTGGCGAAGCGGTCGGTCAGGGCGAAGTAGATGGTGTCGTCGCGCCAGTCGTGGGCGGTCGTGGCCGGCGGCTTGACCAGGCTGCACGCGGCCAGGGAGAGGGTCAGGGCGGGCAGCAGGACGCTGCGGGCAGCTATATGGAAACGCTTCATTCCTGGGGACTCCTTCAGGGGCCGTGGGGCCGGTCGAATTGTCGGGCGCTCCCAGTATGCACGCTGCGCCGCCGCGTGTACGCCCGCCGACGGTCTGCCCTGCCCATGCGCCCTAGCCTGCGGCATGAAAGCCATCTGGAACGGCCAGATCATCGCCCAGTCCGACGACACCGTGGTGGTCGAGGGCAACCACTACTTTCCCGCAGACAGCGTGAAGGCCGAGTACCTGAGCCCCAGCGCCACGCACACCACCTGCCCGTGGAAGGGCGTGGCCAGTTACCACACCCTCAGCGTGGACGGCCAGGAAAACCGCGACGCCGCGTGGTATTACCCGCACCCTAAGGACGCCGCGCAGCAGATCGCCGGGCGTGTGGCCTTCTGGAAGGGCGTGCAGCTCCTGGCGGACTGAACGGCCGGACCGCGCGGCGCCGCCGAAGTGCCCGGGTCCCGGCGGCCGGGTGGTGTCCCCGACGTGGCGTTCAGACCGGGTGCTGGTCCGTCTCCGGGCGCTCGATGAGGGTGCGGCGGGCACCGGCCAGACGGGCGCGGTTGCCGCCCTCCGTCCGCACGTCGTCCAGGGCGTCCTGCGCGCTCGCCAGCAGCGCCAGACCGTCCCCCTCGCCCGCATGCAGGGCGACCCCCACGCTGACGGTCACGTTCACGCCTTCCAGCGGCCGGGACGCCACGCGCAGGCGTAGCCTCTCGCACGCGGCGCGCGCGGCCCGGTCATCCGAGACGCGGAGCAGCGCCACAAACTCTGTGGGACCCAGGCGGGTCAGGGCGTCCTCGTCGCGCAGGGCGCCCTCCAGCGCGCGGGCCACGTGCGCCATCACGCAGGTGGCGAAGGCCTCGCCGTGCGTGGTCTCCAGCTGCCGGTGCTGATCCACCGTGATCACGGCCACCGCCAGGCCCTCCAGGCGGCGCGGCGTGGCCTGCCGCAGCCAGCGCCGGGTGGCGCGCCCGTCCGGCAGGCCGGTCAGGCTGTCGCCCAGCCCGGTCAGGTTGGCGCCCAGCCGCTGCTCGCGTGCCTCACGGCGCAGCCGCAGCAGGCCCGAACGCTGCCCGCCGAGGGCCACCACAGCCGCCAGCAGCACCTGCAGGACCACGTTGCCCGTCGCCGAGGTGATCAGCGCGGGGTGGAGCGCGCCCGCCACCAGCAGTGCCAGCACCAGGGCCCCCAGGGCGAGCTGGCTGGCCACCCGGCCCGCTTCCCGGCCCAGCATCCACACGTGGGCAGC